>JASBSO010000246.1 GCA_030148905.1 Kordiimonadaceae bacterium
CGGGCAACACCTGCCTGATCGTCGATGTGGGCCCGCCGCCACCGCTTGATTTTGAAGGCGCCCATGCCAGCACCGGTGCCTTTGAATTTTCTGATGGGCTGGACCGGTTGATCGTCAATATGGGCACTGCCCACAAAGGACAGACCCCGATGGCCGATCTGGTGCGCCTGGTGCGCACCAGCGCCGCGCACAGCATGATGGTGATCGGCGACCGCAATGTCACAACCGTCGGCGGCGATGGACGCCTGGAAAAAGGCATAACAAGCACCAGCTTCGAGCGCGAGACCGACCGCGACGAAACCCGACTGATGGTGCGCCATGACGGTTATCAAAACCGCTTTAAAGTGCGGCAAAGTCGGCAGTTTCGGCTGTCCCGCTCGGGCGACCGGTTGATGGGGGAAGAGATTTTAACCCCGGTCAAGGGCAAAACCTGGCCCGCCACACCGCTCAGTATCCGCTTTCACCTGCACCCCAAGGTGACCCCACAGCCGCAACAAGATGGCACGCTGGATCTGATCACCGCCAATGGGGCGCGCTGGCGGCTGGCCAGCGACGACGGCGATATCAGCCTGCAAGAGAGCCTCTATCTGCGTCGCCCGGCGCACATCGAGCCCACCCAAGTTGCGGTTCTGGATATCTCCAAACCGCAAAATACCGCCCTGCGTCTCAAATGGTCCTTAACCCGCATCACCAAGGAAGCCTCCGTCCATGACTGATATCATTCCCCTGCGCCGTGCCTTGATTTCCGTGTCCGATAAAAGCGGGATTGTCGACTTTGCCTCAGCGCTGGCCGGGGCCGACTGCGCCCTGATCTCAACCGGTGGCACAGCGGGCCTACTGCGCGAGGCCGGGCTGAAGGTGGCCGATGTCAGCGACGTCACCGGCTTCCCCGAGATGATGGATGGCCGGGTGAAAACCCTGCACCCCAAAGTGCACGGCGGGCTGCTCGCACTGCGCGACAAGGACGACCACCGCGCCGCCATGGACGCGCACGACATTGAGGGGATCGACCTGCTGTGCGTCAACCTTTACCCGTTCGAGGCGACGGTTGCTGCCGGTGCGGACGCCGAGACCGTCATTGAAAATATCGACATCGGCGGGCCCGCGATGATCCGCTCGGCGGCGAAAAACCACCGCTATGTCACGGTGCTGACCGACGCCGAGGATTATGCCCGCGTACTCGATGACCTTTTGGCGCATGGCGGCACAACGCTCGAGACCCGGCGTATGCTGGCGGCCAAGGCGTTTCAGCGCACCGCCGCCTATGACGCCGCCATCGGCCAGTGGTTCGCCGGGCAGCAAGACAATCCTTTGCCCAAACGCTTTTCTCTGGCGGGCGAGCAGGTGCAAAGCTGTCGCTACGGTGAAAACCCGCACCAGCAGGCGGCCTTTTACCGCAGCACACCGCCGCGCCCCGGGGTAGCAAGCGCGACCCAGCTTCAGGGCAAGGAGCTCAGCTATAACAATCTCAATGACACCGATGCGGCCTATGAGCTGATCTCGGACTTACCGGCGGACCAGCCCGCCGTCGCCATTATCAAACACGCCAACCCCTGCGGCGTGGCGACCGGCGCCACCTTGCTGGAAGCGTATAAGCGCGCGCTGATGTGCGACCCGGTCTCGGCCTTTGGCGGCATTGTCGCGGTCAATCAACCGCTGGACGGCGACACCGCTGCCGCCATTACCGAGGTGTTTACCGAGGTGGTGATCGCCCCCACCGTCAGCGACGATGCCAGGGCGATCTTTGCGAAAAAGAAAAACCTGCGGCTGTTGGAGGCGGGCGCCCTCGCCGACCCGGCGCAGGCGGGCATGACGGTCAAAACCCTGGCCGGCGGATTTTTGGTGCAGTCGCGCGATACCGCCGTGATCACCGAGGCCGACTTGCGCGTGGTGACCAAGCGCGCCCCCACACCGGGCGAAATTGCCGATATGCTGTTCGCCTTTCAGGTGGCCAAGCATGTCAAATCGAACGCCATTGTCTATGCGCGCGGCAGCATGACCGTGGGCATCGGTGCGGGGCAAATGAACCGCCGCGATTCGAGCCGCATTGCCGCCATTCGCGCGGGCGAAGCCGCCGAGGCCGCGAGGGCCGCCGCCAGCTTTGCCACCGACTCGGTGGTCGCGTCCGACGCCTTTTTCCCCTTTGCTGACGGCCTGCTGGCTGCGGCCGAGGCGGGCGCGACGGCGGTGATCCAGCCGGGTGGGTCGGTGCGCGACGACGAGGTGATCGCCGCCGCTGACGCCGCCGGGCTCGCCATGGTGTTCACCGACCGGCGGCACTTTCGCCATTGATCGCTGATTGCGGCCATGATCAACTGCCCAGGGGGTAGACACTATGCGCATATCCGGCACCAATTTGCGCGCGCAACGGCATGAGTGAACGCATGGCAGGGTCAGATTTTTCCGCGCTTGGCGACCGCATTTTGGAAGGGCCGCGCGTGCGGCTGGAGCCGCTCGATTGGGCGCGGCACGAGCGCGGGCTGGCGGCGGCGCTCACCGGCCCCGAAAACGCTGATATCTGGTCTTATATGTCGATCGGGCCCTTTGAGGCCGCGGCCGATTTCCGCCCCGGTTTTTCTGCCTCCATCGCCGCTGCGGGCTTGAAACCGGTGGCGATTTTGGACCGCGCCTCGTCCGCACCGCTTGGCATGGCCAGCTTCATGCGCATCGCACCCGCGCACCGCTCGGCCGAAGTGGGGTTTGTCGCCTTTTCTTATGATTTGCAGCGCACAGCTCACGCCACCGAGGCGATTTTCTTGATGATCGACCACGCCATGCGCGACCATGGGTGCCGCCGGTTTGAATGGAAGTGCAATGCCGAAAACACCGCCTCGCGGCGGGCGGCGCTGCGCTTTGGCTTTACCTTTGAAGGCGTGTTTCGCCAGCATATGATCGTCAAAGGCAAAAACAGGGACACCGCATGGTTTTCGATCCTCGACAGCGACTGGCCGCGCCTGCGCGAGCGCTATAACCGCTGGCTACACCCTGAGAATTTTGACGCGGACGGGCATCAGATCAAACGCCTGCAAAACTGCTGATACCCGTTTGCCAGAGCAAATCTCGTGAACCTCATCCTTAACACCGACAGCTACAAGGCCTCGCATTACCGGCAATACCCGCCGGACACGACGGCGATTTCGTCTTATGTCGAGGCGCGGCTGGGCGGACGCTTTAAAGACGTGCTGTTTTTCGGCCTGCAGATGTTCCTCAAGGAGTATCTGAGCGCCCCCATTACCCGCGCCGATATTGACGAGGCCGAGGATGTACTGGTGCCGCACGGCCTGCCCTTCAATCGTGCCGGCTGGGAGACAATCATCAGCAACCATGGTGGCCTGCTGCCGCTGGAAATCGAAGCCCTGCCCGAGGGTACGGTGACCCGCGCGAGTGTACCGCTGGTGCAGGTGGTGAACACCGACCCGGCGTTTTTCTGGCTACCGTCCTATATCGAAACGGCGCTGCTGCGCGCGGTGTGGTACCCAACCACGGTGGCAAGCCTCAGCCACTGGGTGCGCGGGCTGATCTGGAAAAACCTGCGGGCGACCTGCGACGACCCGGGTGCGGTGATCGGCAGCCGGTTGCACGATTTCGGCGCGCGCGGGGCCACCTCGAAAGAACAGGCGGGGCTCGGCGGGCTGGCGCATCTGGTGTCGTTTGAGGGCACCGACACGCTGGAGGCGCTTCTTTACGCGCGGCGCTATTATCATGAAGCCATGGCGGGCTATTCGATCCCGGCGGCCGAGCATTCGACCATCACCAGCTGGGGCCGCGCGGGCGAGGTGGAGGCCTACCGCAATCTGGTCGAGACGTTCAGTCGCGATGGCGCGCTGGTGTCGGTGGTGTCTGACAGTTACGATCTGTGGCAGGCGGTGGAGGGCATTTGGGGCGACCAGCTCAAGGCGCAGGTGCTTTCGGCCGGCGGCACGCTGGTGGTGCGGCCCGATTCGGGCGATCCGATCCGCGTGCCGCTGGAGGTGTGCGAGCGACTGGGTCGCCTCTTTGGCACCACCACCAACGCCAAAGGCTATAAGGTGCTGCACCCATCGGTGCGGGTGATCCAGGGCGACGGCATGGACCCGCTGACCATTCAACTCTTGCTGGACCGATTGCAGCTTGAGGGCTGGTCGGGGGAAAACATCGCCTTTGGTATGGGGGGCGGCCTGCTGCAAAAGCTCGACCGCGACACGCTTCGCTTCGCCATGAAGGCCAACGCCCGGCAGGACGCAAGCGGCGCATGGCACGATGTGATGAAAGACCCCGCCACCGACCCGGCCAAGGGCTCCAAACCGGGGCGGCAAGCTGCGGTCATAGGGCCAAACGGCCTTGAAGCGTGCCGACTTGATGCGCTGGCGGGCCGCGCAAATACCCTGCGCCCGGTGTGGCGCAACGGTGACCTGTTGATCGACGAAGACCTCGCCACCATTCGCGCCCGGGCACGCTCCTGATTTCCTTCATCCTTCGACAGACCACCCTTCGACAAGCTCAGGGTGAGGATCATCATTCTCTTCATCCTGAGCTTGTCGAAGGGTGAAGAGAACATGTCTCGACACGCAGCAAGACCTCACTGTTGTCAGATTTCGGTGCGAAATGGAAATGTGTGATAGGTCAAGCACGGGTCGGCTTTTGATACGGTTGACCCTCATCCTCAGCCTGTTGAAGGGTGAGGCGGAGAGCAAGGACACCCTATGAATGCCCGTGTTTATATCTTGGAATGTAGCGACGGATCCTTCTACGTCGGATTGACGCGGTCATCGCTCGAGAAGCGGATCGCTGAACACAATACAGGATATCACGGAGGCTATACACGGTCGCGCCGTCCGGTTTCGCTTCGCTGGTTCCAAGACTTTGATCGGATAACCGATGCCATAGCTGCAGAGCGGCAAATCAAGGGATGGCGACGCGAGAAAAAGATTGCCCTGATCGAGGGCCGAATCGCGGATTTACCGAGGTTATCCAAAACCGCCAAATGATCATACCGCTCGTTTTGTGGCATATCACCTTCACCCTTCGACAGGCTCAGGGTGAGGGTCAATTATGTCAAAATTACAGGCTCAGGGTGAGGGTCAATCATGTCAAAATTCCAGCCCCAGTTTCACTTGTTCCACGTTTTCGTTTGGTGCCAAATCTGCCAAGAGTGAACTCTTGGCATTGCCTGCGGATCAATCTCCACCTCATCCTGAGCTAGTCGAAGGATGTGAGGGTGTAAACCGGAAGGCGGTCTCATCCTCACCCTGAGCCTGTCGAAGGGTGAGCCTGTCGAAGGATGAGGCGCCACAGAATGCCCCCTAAACCGTTTTCTGTTTATACCGGCACAGGTCCTGGATCACGCACGCCGGGCATTCGGGCTTGCGCGCCTTGCACACATAGCGCCCGTGCAGGATCAGCCAGTGATGCGCCCCGCGCGCATAGTCTGGCGGGATTTTCTTGACCAGCTTGTCTTCGACCGCGCGCACATCCTTACCGGGCGCAAGGCCGGTGCGGTTAGAGACGCGGAAGATATGCGTGTCCACCGCACAGGTGGGGTGGCCAAAGGCCTCGTTGAGGACGACATTGGCGGTCTTGCGTCCGACACCGGGCAACGCCTCGAGCGCGGCGCGGTCGTCGGGCACTTCGGAGCCATGATGTTCGATCAGCTGCTCGGACAGCGCCAGCACATTTTTGGCCTTGTTGCGGTAAAGCCCGATGGTTTTGATATGCTCGGTGATGCCCTCCAGCCCGAGCGCCGCCATCTTTTCGGGCGTGTCGGCAATCTGAAACAGCGCCTTTGTCGCCTTGTTCACCCCCTTGTCGGTCGCCTGTGCCGACAGCACCACAGCGACCAAAAGCGTGAAGGTGTTGACAAACTCCAGCTCGGTTTTGGGGTCAGGGTTTCCGGCACTGAGCCGGGCAAACAGTTCTTTAACTAGCGCTTTGTTCACCGCGCGGACACCTCTTCAACCACACGCACAAGGCGTGCGAGGTCAGCCTCGGTCGACAGCCGGTGGTCGCCCGCTGGCACGATAACCGCCTCCACATCGGCGCTGCCAGATGCCTGCATATGGCAGGCGAGGTCTTTGGCCGTTTCCCACGGCACGTCGGGGTCAGCCGTGCCCTGGATCAGCCGCACCGGCGCATCGATCCGCAGTGAGCTGTCCATCACAAAATGGGTGCGCCCGTCATCAAATAGCGCCTTGGTGAACACATAAGGATCGGGCCCATATTCCGAAAACAGTTCGACAAAGCCGTAGTCCAAAATCGCCTTGCGGGCGGTATCATCCAGCTCGCGGTGCCACAGCCGGTCGGTGAAATCGGGCGCGGCGGCAATGCCGATCAGCCCCGCGACCCGCTCAGGCCTCGCGCGTGCGATTAGGCAGGCAATCCACCCACCCATCGACGAGCCCACCAGGATGGTGGGGCCAGCAAGCAGCGTGTCCAACACATGCAGCGCGTCCGCCAGCCACGCGCCGACCGTGCCGTCCCTGAACGCCCCCTCGGATGCGCCGTGGCCCGAATAGTCGAACCGCACAAAGGCGCGCCCCTCGCGCGCCGCCCAGCCCTCGAGCGTAGTGGCCTTGGAGCCGGTCATATCGCTCATGAACCCGCCGCAAAACAGCACCGCCGGGCCGCCAGAGTCAGGCGCGCCCTCGGTCTTGTGATAGGCGATGCGGTGCCCCGACGGGCTGGCGGTAAAAGATAGATTGGCCACAAAGATATCCTCCCTAATCGGCGAGCCTAACTGAGCGAGAGTTACACAGCAATATTGCGATGCTCCGGTTAGATTGCGTAGCCAATCAAGGTGGCTTATCTCGGCCATCTCCGCCGTTTGTGTGCGAGGCCTATATCCGTTTGGTCTGCGACACCACCCGCAGCCCGATTTTAGAGTATGCGGGTGACGCCAATCATGCCTTTTTCAGTGCAGAGATATTTTATAGTTTTTAGAAAACAGCCTTGGTCCTAGCAATTTCAGAGTCGGGCTATTTCCGTCTCGGTCCATAGGATTTTTTGGGAGATGGCACGACATCCAAAGTGCCGCTCGGCTTAGTCTCAACTTGCTTGCTTCTCGTATTTAGAAAATTCTTCTTCAACCATATGGAAATCTTCGGAACCAGACCCGCACCAATCGCTATCACAGCACCAACGACCCCCGCTGGAAGACCAACAAATAACTTGCCCCAATACCCGACTTTCAGCGTTCCATAATCCGAGAGATTCCTAGAAAATATGATGTCACCAACACAGACCATTGCCTCAGCTGTAAACATACCGCCGACAGCACCCAATATTGCCATCGCAAAAAAACCACTTGCCCAATTAGTAGCCACTTGAGGAACAAATAGAAAAAGCACAGCCCAAGGTAAGGACAGCCCCCAAGAAAACAATGAAAGAATTAAAAAATAAAGTAATGGAGGTATTCCTAAATACAAGCCTAGTGGAATTGATCCAGATAAAGCAAAAATAAAAAAGATATAACAAAAAAATAAAATAGATGGCATAAAAATAACCATGAAAAACGAAATGGTATAATTATACAGCCATCTCAGAAGCGTGAGACCATAACGATATGAATCTGGTTTCTGACCTAACATAGATAATTCAATCACATACGTCTTTTAGCGTTGTCCAGTCTCTTGCCCCCAGTGCCGCCCTCTCGGCCTTGCGGGCTGCTGCCTCAACCGCCTCGATCCGCTCATTCGACAAAGGATGGGTGGACAGAAGGTTGATCAGTTCGTCCCCGCCCGAGGCTCCGCTCGCGCCCTCGGGGTCAATAAGGCGCAGAAAATCAGCAAGCGCACGTGGATCGAGCCCCGATGTGTGCATCACCTCCACCGCAAAGGCGTCGGCCTCGCGCTCGGCGGCGCGGCTACCGGCGAGCCCCGCCAGATCCAAAACCCACCAGCTGAGGCCCGACCCGCCGGTGAGCGTTTCGATGATCGCCCACAGCGCGATCTGATCCGACACGCCCTCGGCGCTGTGGCGGTGATAGACGTGACCCAGTTCGTGCGCCACCACGCCCGCCACCATGTCGGGGCTGGTTGCGGTGTCCAGAAGCCCGCGCAAAATCACCACATGCCCGCCCGGAAAGGCAAGCGCATTCACCGCCGCATTGTCGGCAATGTAAAAGCGCACGTCTTGCAGCTCGGCTGCTGTCATCAGCGGTGCGGTCAGCCGCTTGAGCGCCGCCGCCTCCGCCGCGCGCATGGGGCACTGACCGCCGCTCTCTTCCAGATAATGCACGGCAAAGGCTTCGCCGATCGCCGCTTCCCAGCTGGTGGGCAGAAGCGCCACCAGCAGAAACGAGATCGCCTTGAAAATCAGCCACAGTCCGGCCAAAAGCGCCGCCAAAATTCCGCCCAGAATCAGCGCGATTTTGAGGGGGCTGTCGCCACTGCGCCGCGGGCTGCCGGGGAGTGTTTGTCGCATTGCCGTCTCCTACACGGAAAAGCTGGGCGGCCCCGCGCCCAATTACAAGCCAAAACCCGCCAAAAACGGCTAGGCCCGCCGCATCAGATGCGTTAGAAGGCTTGCTTCACACGCAAACCACAAAGCGTGTATTTGACATTTCACAGGCAAAAAGGACCGCAAGCCATGGCCGACGGCACGAGTGACAACCCGATCACGCTGACCCTTCCCGATGGGTCGGCGCGCACCTTCACCGGTGTGGTGACGGGTTTGACCCTGGCCGAAAGCATCGGCCACGGCCTCGCCAAGGCGGCGCTTGCCGTCAAGGTCAACGGCGAGCTACGCGATCTGACGCGCCCTATCGAGGCCGACAGCGAGGTGGCGATCATCACCGCGCGCGACGACGAGGGGCTGGAACTGCTGCGCCATGACTGCGCGCATGTGATGGCCGAGGCGGTGCAGGAACTGTTCCCCGGCACGCAGGTGACCATTGGCCCGGTGATTGAGGACGGCTTTTTTTACGACTTCGCCCGCAACGAACCCTTTTCCGAAAGCGACTTTGACGCGATCGAGAAAAAGATGGTCGAGATTGTCGAACGCGACGAAGCCATCACCCGCGAGGTGTGGGACCGGGACGAGGCCATCGCCCACTTCAAATCGATCGGCGAAATGTACAAAGCCGAGATCATTGAAGACCTGCCCGCAGGCGAAGAGATTACCATTTACCGTCAGGGAGAGTGGTATGACCTTTGCCGCGGGCCGCACCTGCCGTCCACCGGCAAGCTGGGCACCCACTTCAAACTGATGAAGGTGGCGGGCGCCTATTGGCGCGGCGACGCGCGCAATGCGATGCTGACGCGGATTTACGGCACCTGCTGGCCCGACAAAAAATCGCTTAAGGCCTATTTGCACCGGCTGGAAGAAGCCGCCAAGCGCGACCACCGCAAACTGGGGCGCGAGATGGACCTGTTTCACTTGCAGGAGGAAGCGCAGGGTTCGGTCTTCTGGCACCCGCAGGGCTATACCGTGTGGCTGGCGCTGGAGGCCTATATCCGCCGCCGCCTCGCCGGCGCGGGCTACCGCGAGATCAAGACCCCGCAGCTGCTGGACAGCCGGTTTTGGGAGCAATCGGGCCACTGGGACAAGTTTCGCGAAAACATGTTTGTGGTGCCCGACGAGGTGCCCTCCACCGAGGCGGACGCGCCCATTGTCTCCGCCGACGCCAAGCTGATGGCCTTGAAGCCGATGAACTGCCCCGCGCATGTGCAGGTGTTCAAACAGGGCATCAAATCCTACCGCGATATGCCCATTCGCTTCGCCGAATTTGGCTGCTGCCACCGGAACGAGGCGCACGGCGCGCTGCACGGCCTGATGCGCGTGCGGCAAATGACGCAGGACGACGCGCATATCTTCTGCCGCGAGGATCAGGTGGTGGCGGAATCGGTCGCCTTTTGCCAGCTTCTCGCCAGCGTATACCGCGATCTGGGCTTCCCCGAATTTTCAGTGAAACTGGCGCTGCGCCCCGATGTACGCGGCGGCGACGACGCCATGTGGGACCGCGCCGAAGACGGCCTGCGCCAGGCGCTCAAGGCCGCCGAGCTGGACTATGAGGAACTGGAAAACGAAGGCGCATTTTACGGGCCAAAGTTAGAATTTCACCTCTCCGATGCGATTGGCCGTACCTGGCAGTGCGGCACGCTGCAGCTGGATTTCCTGCTGCCCGAACGGCTGGATGCGCACTATATCGCCGAAGACGGCTCCAAACAGCGCCCGGTGATGCTGCACCGCGCGATTTTGGGCACGCTGGAGCGCTTCCTCGGCATCATGATCGAGCATTATGCCGGCAAACTGCCGCTGTGGATGGCCCCGACGCAGGTGGTGGTCGCCACCATCACATCCGACGCTGACGCCTATGCCGAAAGCCTGGTCGCCGAAATGGCGGCCAAGGGCCTGCGCGTGGTGGCCGACACCCGCAACGAGAAAATCAATTATAAGGTCCGCGAGCACAGCCACGCCAAGGTACCGGTGCTGATGGTGGTGGGTGGCCGCGAGGCCGACGAGCGTACCGTTTCCGTGCGCCGCCTCGGCTCGCCGAAGAACGAGGTGCAGGCCTTCGATGCGGCGCTGGCAGCGCTATTGGATGAGGCGATGATGCCGAACGGAGACGCCACATGACCGCACAAGCCGAGAATTTCTTTTTGAACTATCTGGAGCGCACGGGCGACCGCAAACTTTTTAAGATGCACCATTATCTGGGCGTTTATCACGACCTGATCGGCCACCGGCGCGGCGAAAATGTTCGCTTTCTGGAAATTGGAATTTACAAAGGCGGCTCGATGCCGATGTGGCAGGAATTTTGGGGCGACGACAGCCAGCTGACCTGGCTGGATATTGATCCAAAATGTAAAGACTTGGAACTGCCCGGTACGACGGTGGAAATCGGCGATCAGGCGAACTGGGACTTCATGCTGCGCGTTGCCAAAACGCATGGGCCTTTTGATATCATCATCGATGACGGCGGGCACGGCATGTACCAACAGCGGATCAGCTTTGACGCGCTGTGGCCGTATTTGAACAATGGCGGCCTTTATATTATCGAGGATACACACACCAGCTATTGGCCGGGCTTTGGCGGCGGGTATAAAGCCCCCAAGAGCTTTATGGAATATTGCAAGTCGCTCATCGACCAGATGCATAGTTGGTATACGGATCAGGACGATATTTTCCCCCTCAGCCCGTGGGCGCGGCAACTGGGCATGATCAGTTTTTATGACAGCATGATCGTCATCAAAAAGCAGCATCATGACGCCCCGGTCTCGATTGCATCGGAAAACGGGAAGATGAGCGCATCGCGCGCCATGCTCAGCGTGCGCGACCGCAAGTCGATCTTTGATAAGGCAGAGTAAAATAAGTACTGCTCGGAAAGCAGAGGCCTATACTTATTTATAAAATTTTGCGTCTTTTGGCAATTTCACCCTTTTGAAAATGTCTTCGCAGGTTTTCGATTGCAATGAACGAAACATAGTTATGCGAGCTGAATATAATCGATATTCTGCCACATAATTTACGCGATTCAGGATGGAGGATTTTCTCTCTCGGCTTCCATCAGGTTTAACAACCAAAAACCCTTCTTTATCTCCGCAGATTAGCCAAACTTCACCATCAAGATCATATCGGATATACCGGTTGTCTGTGAGCATGAGCGCATGGCTTGCAGTCGACGCAAAACACGTGAGCATCAGCGCTATAAAGAAACGAACCATTCTTAGACCTCCCCTGTCTCGATCAGAATAGACTTTCTAGCTTCATCATGACCCAAATGCGGGTAAATTGCCACCCGAAGATGATTTCGGGCGATCGGCCCACTGCAATTCAGCTGGCATGGGGTTGCTATCCAACCTTGCTCGCAGCCCAGATAAAAGACTCGCTAAGCCCCCGAAATCGCGGTACAAGCAGCGCCTCAGGTGGCGCGCAATCTAGCCATAGCATTTCGCGCCGCAGCCGTTCCCATCAACCTATAAGAGGAGAGAGATCATACGTAGACGGCAATTTGCGGCCCCCCCCAAGCAAGAGGGACCGCGCATTAATGATCAGATTCGCGTGCCCAATGTACGCCTGATCGGTGCAGAAGGAGAAAATGTCGGAGTTGTGTCCATCGCTGTTGCGCTCGCCAAGGCCGAAGACGCCGGGCTGGACCTTGTGGAACTCTCCCCCAATGCTGACCCGCCCGTCTGCAAGATCCTCGATTACGGCAAATACAAATACGAGCAGCAGAAAAAAGCCAGCGCTGCCCGCAAAAACCAGAAAACCCAAGACGTTAAAGAGATCAAGATGCGCCCCGGCATCGACACGCACGACTATGACGTGAAGATGAAAAAGGTGCATGAATTTATCGGCGACGGCGACAAGGTGAAGCTGACCATCCGCTTTCGCGGGCGCGAAATGGCGCACCAGGAACTGGGTATGAAGGTCCTCAACCGCGTGGCCGAAGAGCTGGAAGAGACCGCCAAAATCGAAGCGCGACCCAAACTAGAAGGCCGCCAGATGATCATGGTGGTGGCGCCCAAATAAGCGCCGCCGCCCTCTGTAAAATGCAGGCCCTGGGTTCATCAGCCCGGGGCTTTTTTATGCCTTGCCTCCTGTATGACGCACGCAAATACACCCAATTTAGAATAACGGGTCGGCACGCACTTTGGGTGGGTGCTGCGACCACGAATACTCGACACCTAAGCAATAAATTTTACGGGAAAAAGATATTTTTTAAGTTGTGTTCACAATGAACTGGTACAGAGGCGACGCCTAAGCGAACCCATCGCAGAACGTGTTTTTCGAACCGGTCCTGATCTATTTCCGCTAGCGCAGTGTAGAAATTCGCAACAAATTTGCTGAGCATTATTCTGCCATGCCAAACATTTGGAAGTGTGCTGGCGTCATAATCTGCCCATAGCGACTGAGCAACACGTTCCAACTCTTGAATTCTTGCCTGAGCTACGCCCGCTTTGCGGTCGCCGATAATATCGTAAATCATGGGCATGACCTTGAAATATAGGGGCTCGTCTATTGGACGAGCCAAGCCTTTCCCAGCCGCACGAGCGCGCGCCTCAAGTTCTTGCCAAATCTCAAAGCTCTCTTGCCCGCCGGTTTCCCCTTGGCCCGCAATTGGACGCAATCCGAAGTGAAGCAAAGTAAATGCTCGAAGCCGGTGCGCGCGTAGTCGCGTGAACAGGGGGTCTATATTCGATTCATTCTCAAAATTATTGGCATCAACGGTCGGCAAAATCTCGGTTTCTATAAACTCTAATGCATCCTCAGCAAGCTTGGTACGGCCATGTAGTTCAGCTTGAAAAATAGCATTTTCCAAAAAACGATCTTTTGATGAATGTTATGACCGGTGTATTGACGCGACTCTAATAGTGGAAGGAATTGATCTTTGTTCTGCTCATGTATGAAACGAAAATAATACTGATTGCAGTCTTCATAGTCATGATACACTTGGGAGTGCGCTGCGGAAAAATGCGCACACAAAACATGACCCAAGCCCAACCAGGCGATCAAATAGACACTCTTCAAAACAATTATAAGCATATCTCTTTTCAATCTAAGGACGATGCCCCGGAGAAGCTTTGAGCGCAAGCTTTCGTCCATTCAAGTTACTATTTGACGGTATGATAGCGTAAACGCATACAGTCAGTGTCTTTTGTTCCAATCGGTTTTGCGCGCAGGTCTGCCAGCCACACATTGCGCCGGTTCGCGTTCCTTTCTATGCTGGCAGGGCACAACAAGGGATATGCCCGTGCCCAAATGGTTCAAAAATGAACGCCCGTCGCGCCAGGAGGTTTTGCGCGCCCTGAAGCTGCGCTCGCGGCTGTCGATGGTGCTGCCCGCCGCCTTTGTGATTTTGGGATCGCTGGCGCTTTACCCCTTTTATGTGCTGGCTGACATGCCGCCGAATGACACGCTGGCCTCTGTCTCGCTTTTGCTGATCATGGCGCTCATCGGTGTGGTGGTCTGGAACAATGTTGAGCTGACGCGGGTGAACGAACGCCTGATCAAGGTGGAGCGCCGGTATGCCGACTTTATCTCGGCCCAGCACGAGGCAGTCAGCCGCCTGATGGGACAGGCCGAACTGGACACCAACCAGTGGGACGACATGCGCCGCAATATGGTGCGCGAGATTGCCCGCCTGCTGGACGCCGAGCGCGTGGCGCTGTGGCTCTATGACGACCGGCACAAATTGTTGACACTGGAGCTGCGCTATGAGCGTGCAAGCCGCCAGTTCACCACGGGTAAAACCCTCGACGGGCGTGAATTTCCGCGCTATTTCGCGGCCCTGGAGCGCGGCCAGAATATTGACGCGCACGATGCACAGGACGACCCGCGCCTCGCCGATTTCAGCCAGAATGGCTATTTCGCCGAATATGATATTCGCTCTGTCCTCGATACCCGGCTGTTTATCGACGGCCAGCTGGGCGGCATTTTGTCGGTCGAGCAGGTCGGTCAGCCGCGCCGCTGGACCGCCGCCGACATCGCCTTTGCCGCGCGCATCGGCGACATGGTGTCGCTGGCTTATGAAGCGCGGCAAATGCGCGACCTGCGCGACCGCCTGATGGCCGCCAGGGAAAGCCAGAGCTAGATGGACCTTGTCGCCATCCGCACCTTTTGCCGCGCCGTTGAGGTCGGCAATCTGAGCCGCGCCGCCGACGGTATGCACATTACCAAATCGGTCGCCAGCCGCCGCATTCAGGCGCTGGAAGATGACCTAGGTGTACGCCTGCTGTCGCGCACCACACGCGGGGTGACCCCCACCGACGAGGGCGCGCGATTTTACGAGCAAGCGGTGCGCATTCTGGACGAACTGGACGAAGCCCGCCAAAGCGTCACCGGCGACGATGGCAGCATCAAGGGCCGCCTGCGCCTGACCGCGCCGCGCGCCTTTACCGACATGGTGCTGCGTCAGGTGATCGGCGACTTCATGGCCGCCAACCCGCAGCTGGAAATGGAAATCGAATTGTCCGACAGCCGCGTGGATGTCGCAGGCGGCGGTTTTGACCTGGCGCTGAGGATCGCGCGGCAGCTTGACGACACCAGCCTGATCGCCAAAAAGCTGGTCGATATCAACAATGAATGCGTCGCCAGCCCCGCCTATTTGGGCGCGCGCGGCACACCCAAGGCCTTGGCCGACCTGTCGGGTCATGCCTGTATTTATTATTCCAACCTGGCGGCAACGACCCAGTGGCAGTTCACCGGCGACAGCGGGCCCGAAAGCGTGCGGGTGCGCGGCGATTTTGCCACCAATTCGGGCGCGATGCAGCGCGAGGCCGCCCTTAAGGGCCGCGGCATTGCACTGCTGCCGCGCTTTTTTGTCGCCGATGCCATTGCCGACGGGTCGCTGGTGCGGCTGTTTCCGGGCAAGCCGCCGGTGAACAGCGCGCTTTATGCCCTTTACCCCGAACGGCGCTTTACCCCGCGCCGGGCGCGCGCCTTTATCGACTATCTCAGCGCCTGGTTTGGCAACCCACGCAACTGTGATTGCCTTTAGCGTTCCATTTTTTGCAACACGAGCTTTCTGCTTTCGCGGCTAGGCGAACCGCACCCCATGCGTCATCGTTATCTCCAACGGTGCGGCATGCACGCCGCGACGACGGAATGAGAAGGACAGCATCATGGGACTTTTGGTAGACGGGGAATGGAAAGACAAATGGTACGACACCAAGTCAACGGGCGGCAAATTTGTGCGCAAGGACTCGGCGTTCCGCAATTGGGTGACCGCCGACGGCAGTGCAGGCCCGTCGGGCGGTGAAGGCTTTCAGGCCGAGGCCGACCGTTATCATCTCTATGTGTCTTGTGCGTGCCCGTGGGCGCACCGTGCCTTGATTGTGCGTGCGCTCAAGGGGCTGGAAGGGTTGATTTCGGTCTCGGTGGTCAGCCCCATCATGCTGGAGCATGGCTGGTCGTTCAACACCGCCGAGGGCTCGACCGGTGATGCGCTGTTTGGCGCGTCCTATCTGCACGAAATCTACACCAAGGCCGACCCAAATTATACCGGCCGGGTCACGGTGCCAGTGTTGTGGGACAAAACAACCGGCACGATCGTCAATAACGAGTCGTCGGAGATCATCCGCATGTTCAACACCGCCTTTGACGCGCTGGGCGCCACGCCGGGGCATTATTACCCCGAAGACCTGCGCCGCGAGATCGATGCGCTCAACCCCCGCATTTATGACACGGTCAATAACGGCGTGTACAAATCGGGCTTTGCCACCACGCAAAGTGCCTATGAAGAGGCGGTGTATCCACTGTTTGAAAGCCTCGATTGGCTGGAAGGCATCTTGGAAAACCAGCGTTATCTGACCGGTGACACACTGACCGAGGCGGATATTCGTCTCTTTACAACGCTGGTGCGGTTTGACCCGGTGTATTTCGGGCATTTCAAAACCAATATCAAAATGCTGAAGGATTACCCGGCGCTGTGGGCCTATACGCGCGACCTGTATCAGCATCCGGGCGTCGCCGAAACGGTCAACATGCACCATATCCAGCAGCATTATTATTACAGCCACCGCACCATCAACCCCACAGGTGTTGTACCGGTGGGTCAGGGCGGCGACCTGACAGCCCCGCACGGCCGCGACGGCCTAACCGCACGAAAATCCGCCTAGGCGCGGACAAACCAAAAGGAGACGGGTCATGACAGCGAACACTCCCCGCACAACAGCGCCGCAGGGGGCGCGGCAAATCGCCAAAATCTTCAAGGCCGCAAGCCAAGCCGAAGGTGCGGGCGCCCTTGTTCACCGAACGATCGGTAATCATGCGCTTAGTGTATTGGACCCGTTTCTATTGCTGGACGAGTTCGAGCTAAAAGCTGACCGGCGCAGCCCCGGCTTCCCCGACCATCCGCACCGGGGGTTTGAAACCGTGACCTATATGTTTTCGGGCACGATGACCCACCGCGACAATGCCGGTAATGCGGGCACCATCGGGCCGGGCGAAGTGCAGTGGATGACGGCGGGCAAAGGCCTGGTGCACTCTGAGACGCCCGACTACGCCACCGGCGATGTGCACGGTATGCAGCTGTGGGTCAACCTGCCCGCCAAGGACAAAATGATCGCGCCGCGCTATCAGGATATCCCGCTTGGTGACATTGTGGATGTGGCGGGCGACGGCTATACGGCCAAGCTGATCGCGGGCGAACTTGGCGGCCAAACCGGCCCGGTGACCGACATCGCCGTGGCCCCGCTCTATGCCGACATCACATTGACCGGCACGGCAGATGTGCATCTGCCAGTTGGCGCGACGCGCACGGCGTTCCTGTACGGCATCGCCGGCGACGTGCAAACCAAGGGTGGCGCGGTCGCCCCGCGCGCGCTGGCGGTGATGACCGACGGCGACACGATTGCTGTGTCGGGCGCGGCAGGCACACGGTTCCTGCTGGTGGCGGCCGAGCCGATTGGCGAGCCGGTGGCGCGGTACGGCCCCTTTGTGATGACCACCCGCGAGGAGATCATCCAGGCGGTCGAGGATTTCAAAAACGGGCGGCTTTAAGGCTTGGCTGTGGTCGCTGGTTGCATATCCGGACAGGCCTTGACGCGCACTGGATCGGCGACAAAGTCGGTGCGGTAGCACGCGTCAAGCAGCGAGCAATAGCACGCTTTTGCCTTAAAACTCCACCTTGCTTTGTCAACCTTCTGCCACAGCGCGCGGCTGTCGTCGGTCAAAGACAACTCAAAGACCAGGGCGTCGCTGTCGGCCGGGATGATTTGCGGCGCAAGCCTGTCAACGATCAAGGTCTGCATGGCGGCCTGCGCGGCGGGGTCACGGCGCCAGCTTCCATCCTTGTGCCCGTCCAGACAGCAGTGCTCCAATAAGGCCGCAATATTTGCCGTGGTGAAATCGCCGTGCGCCAAAGAAAAACTTTTCACATTCGCGGGGCCAACGCCGGCATTCTGAATTTTGTAGCTGATCCGTTGAACACGCTCGTCTTCATCATAATTGCCGTGCTCAATCTGCAGATACGGCCAGGTTGCAGCACGTACCTGCAGCTCGGCGGCTTCGGCCTGGAGATAGGTGGCATAAAAACTGGCCGCAGAAATCAATACCGCCGACACAGCCATCACCATTTCCCAGTTGATGCGTTTCATAGCCGTCCCAACTTGTCTTGACCCCCTTGCATGGGTTGCCCTTATTTCAGGATCGATCTGAGATGCCGCGCGGCAAAGCTCAGCTTGGAGATCGCCACACTGCCCCCCGCCGACAGGTCGTCCATCAACCGGTCCACGCGGATGATTTTGGTTTTCTCGTCGGCGCGCCATTCGGCGATCGCATCGCGGGCCGATTTGTCGCCCGCGCGCCAGCAGATTTTATAGACCAGTTCGCGCTGCTGGTCGGCCAGATCCTCGACCGTTGACCGAATGGCAAGGCTGTCCCAGTGGTCACTGGCCTTGATCCGCTCGGCCCGGCCGCGCAGCCAGTCAAAGCCCAGCACATTGCCCACGGCAAAATGCACGGCGGCAACAAAATCAACGCTTTTCGACGTTTCTTCCGACACATGGATGATATCCGCGCCCGATTTGAACATCTCGAACCCGGCGACAAAGCCCGCCATCTGATCGGGCACACCGGCGTCCATCAGGCGCTTGCGCCGCGCCCGGTAGGCGGTCAGCACCGGCTTTGAGACCACCTTGGCATCAATGGCAAAGAGCGCATCCACCGGCGCGCGGAAGCGCTTGATCAGGGCGGCAATGTTGAACGGCTGCTCCAGATTGCGCAGCATCCACAGCACTTGGGTTTTCACCGCCTCGGAAATCGCCTGGTGCATATCATATTGCACCTTGGATGCGACCTTATAGTCGAGCGCGTTGATCTCTTCCCAGCGCTCGCGCAGGCCGTAAATCTCGCGCACCACCACAAAGGCGGCGACAATGTCTTCCACCGCGAGGCCGGTTTCTTCCTTGATTTCATAGACAAAGGTCAGCCCGCCCCAGTTGACCACCTCATTCGCCAACACGGTCGACACAATTTCGCGCCGCAGACGGTGCGCGCCCAGTTCCTCGTCGTATTTTTCGCGCAAGGTGGTTGGGAAACCCCATTCCAGCTCGGGGCGCAAAACCGGGTCGTCGATGATCGAGCCGCGCAGCAAAATCTCACTCAGCGACATTTTGGCATAGGCCAACAGCACGCTGATCTCGGGGCGGGTGAGCCCCAGGTCATTGGCCGCCAGTTCCGCAAACTTCTCGTCGGAGGGCAGATATTCGATCTCGCGGTCAAGGCCGCCGTCGCGCTCCAGCGCCCGGATCAGGCCCAGATGATATTCGCGCGCTCGCGCCGCGCCCGCTTCGGCCAGCGAAATCGCCTGCGTTTGCAGGTAATTGTCCGACAGTACAATCTCGGCCACTTCGTCGGTCATCGCTTCGAGCAATGTGTCGCGGTCCTTGCGTTTCAGCTTGCCGTCGGCCATCACCTGGCTCAGCAGGATCTTGATATTCACCTCTTTGTCCGAGCAGTCCACACCCGCCGAATTGTCGATAAAGTCGGTGTGCAGACGCCCGCCCTTGCGGGCAAATTCGATGCGGGCTTTTTGGGTCATGCCCAAATTGCCGCCCTCGCCTACCACCTTGACCCGAAGCTCGCCCGCCTTGACGCGCAGCCCGTCATTGGCGCGGTCGCCCACCTCGGCCGGGGTTTCGCCGTCGCCCGCAACATACGTCCCGATGCCGCCAAACCATAAGAGGTCGGCCTCGGCCTTCAAAATCGCATTGATCAGCGCGGTCGGCGACAGCGCCTTGTCGCTGACCTTCAACCAGTCGCGCATTTCCGTCGACAGCGGAATGGTTTTGTCGGCGCGTGAAAACACCCCGCCGCCTTTCGAGATCAGCTTGGCGTCATAGTCGGTCCAGCTTGACCGGGGCGTGTCGAAAAGACGCTTGCGCTCGGCCCAGTTGGCCGCCCCGTCGCCGGGGTTGGGGTCGACAAAAATATGCAGATGATTGAACGCCGCCTTGAGCTTGATCGCCTTCGAGAGCAGCATGCCATTGCCGAACACATCGCCCGACATGTCGCCCACGCCGATCACTGAAATGGGGTCCTCCTGCACATTGGTGCCCATTTCGCGGAACAGACGCTGAACCGAGACCCAGGCCCCGCGCGCGGTAATACCCATTTTTTTATGGTCATAGCCGTTCGACCCCCCCGATGCGAAGGCGTCATCAAGCCAGAAATCGGCCCCTTCCGATATCCCGTTGGCAATATCGGAAAAGGTGGCCGTGCCCTTGTCGGCGGCCACCACCAGATAGGGGTCGTCGCCGTCACGCCGGATGGTATGCGCGGGTGGGACCACCTCGCCCGCGACCAGATTATCGGTCACGCTCAGCAGGCTGGAAATAAAGGTGCGGTACGCGGCCTGCCCCTCGGCCCACCAGCCATCGCGGTCCGAGGCGGGGGGAAGCTTTTTGGGATAGAACCCGCCCTTGGCCCCCTTTGGCACAATAACCGCATTCTTGACCTGTTGCGCCTTCACCAGGCCAAGCACCTCGGTGCGGAAATCCTCGCGTCGGTCGGACCAGCGCAGGCCCCCGCGCGCCACCGGCCCGCCGCGCAGATGCACGCCCTCAACGCGCGGGCTGTAGACCCACATTTCCTTAAAGGGTCGCGGTTTGGGGGCCTCGTCCACCTCGGACGATTTGATTTTGAACGCCAGCGCAATCTCGCGCGTGGGGTCCAACACCGCAGGCTGATAGAAATTGGTGCGCAGGGTGGCCTGAATCACATTGAGATAGGCGCGCATGATGCGGTCCTGGTCGAGACTTTTGATCGTCTCGAGGTCGGCCGTAATATCGGCAATGATCGCCTTGGCGGTGTCTTCGCCGGTGTCGGTTTTATAGCTTGGGTCAAACAGGGTGCGAAACAGCGTCACCAGTTTTGCGGCGATGCCGGCATGGTCGACCACACAGTCGGCGATATAGTCGGGCGTATAGCCAAGGCCCAATTGGCGCAGATATTTGCCGTAGGCGCGCAGGATCACAATTTCGTCCCAGCTCATCGCAGCGGTCAGCACCAGCTCGTTAAAGCCGTCCTCTTCGGCGACGCCCTGCCAGACCTGTTCGAACAGGTCTTCCACCAGCGGTTTGATCACGGTCAGCGAATGGTCGCAGCCGCCGTCGCGCTCTAGGCGGAAATCATGGATATGCCCGCCCGACTGGTCGCTCAGCTCAAAGCTGTTTTCGCCCAGCACGCGGAAGCCCATATTTTCCAGCACCGGCATACAATCGCTCAGCGGGACCACGCGCGTACCGTGATGAATTTTCAGCCGGTAATGATGGTCGCCGTCGGCCAGGTGCCGGTAAAAATCAACCCGCAACACATCCTTGCCCGATACCTCTTCAAGGATTTCAATGTCATAGGCCGCCTGGGCCGGGGTGAAGGCCTCGCGGTAGGCGGCCGAGAATTTGTCGCGGTAATAATGGTCAAGCTTGTTGCCGCGCTCCTCGCCGTTGCGCTCGATCAAATGCTTCAAAAGCCGGTCGGTCCAGCCCTGGGCGGCATCGGCAATTTTGGCATTGATCTCTCTTGGGTCGGGCTTTTTGACCTGCCCCGGCTTGGTGCGGATAATAAAATGCCACCGCGCCAGCGCCTGCTCGGACAACTGGGCATAATAGACGCTGATCTCGCCGTTATAGGCGTCGCATAAAATGTCGCCGATGGCGACGCGCAGGCCCGAATGATAATTTTCGCGCGGCACATAAATCAAACAAGACACAAAGCGTTCAAAGCGGTCGGGGCGGAAAAATCCGCGCGGGCGCGGGCGCTCGCTGAGCTGCAAAATCCCCATCGCGGTTTCATAGAGAAGGCCGTCATCAATCTGCCACAGCTCGTCGCGCGGAAAGGTCTCCAGCACATGGTTGAGCATTTTGGCGGCATAGCTGCGCGGGGCAAAGGGCGCCCGGTCGCGCACGCCGCGCACCTTGCCGCGCAGGATCGGCACGTCGCGGGCAAACTGGCTGTAGCTGAGCGAGGTAAAGAGGCCGACAAAACGCCGCTCGCCAATGGCCTTGCCCTGTTTATCGAAGATTTTCACCCCGATATAATCCATATGCGCGATCCGGTGGACGGTCGATTTGACATTGGCCTTGGTGATGATCAGCGCGTCGGGGGCTTTGAGAAAATGCTGGATTTCCGGCGACATGGGGGTCAGCCCCTTGGCGTCGCGCAGCACATAGCGTCCCTCGTCGCGCAAAATTCCAAAGCCCGAATCGTCCAGTTGCGAAAAGGCAAAGTCATCACCTTCGCCGTCAAAGCGGTATTCGCGAAAGCCTAAAAAGGTGAAATGATCCTGCGCCAGCCAGCGCAAAAATGTGATGGTTTCCGAGACCTCATCTTCGGCAACCGGCGGCGGGTTAACGGTGAGCGAGGCAACGGTTTCGTCGATCTTGGCCAGCATCGCCTTCCAATCGGCGACAACCGCGTGCACATCCTCCAGAACCGCGGTCAGAACATCTTCAATCTCTAACAGCACATCAGGGTCTGACTGGGCGCTGATCTCCATATAGATACAGCTTTCAGCAACCGCCTCGCCTTTGCCAGCGTCGCAGCGCTTGCCGGTTTTGTCACGCGCGGTTTGTACAATGGGGTGGTGCATCATATGAATGCGCGACCTCAGCCCGGTGCTCACCGCGCCGGTGATGCTGTCGACCAGAAACGGCATGTTGGGGTTCACAAGCTGGATGATGCTGTGGTCAGTTTTCCAGCCGGCTTCGCCGCCGCGCGAATTGATGACCCGCACCAGCGGTTCGTCGCCCTTGCGGGTTTCTGAAAACCTGAACATCGAATAGGCAATGGCATAGAGCGTATCGGCGTCTGCCACCATCAGGTCCTCGGGGCTGGCAACCGGGTAAAACCCCTCCAAAAACGCGCTGAAGCGGGTAAACTCGCTGCCCTTCAGCTGGGCTTTTGCGCGTTTTTGGCATGCCTTCAGCGCAGTCTCGTGCAGTTCCTGCGGTTTCATGGCCATTCCTTTCCTATGCCTCGGACTCTGAGGCTTTGAGAACCTGTTTGATCAAGCGCTGCAGCTGCGCAGCAGACAGCGAAACGGGCGCAACAATATCGGCGCCCGTGCCGTGTGCGGATGGCCTTGCCAAAACGAGGGTGGGGCCGTCCAGATCCAGCCCGTCCACACGACCAAGCGCGTCGAGTGCGGCGACCCGGGCTGTGATATCGGTGCCGGATTCGCCGCGTTTTGCGCTGCGTTGTGCGGCGACACAGCCCTTGATCCCGCCAGGCATATTGCCCAAAAATTTCACCAGCCCGTCCACCCTGATGCTGCGGGCATTGGCCTCGGCCAGCGCCGCAGCATATTCGGTCAGCCGGGTCTTGTCATAATCCTTGCCGAAAACCAGTTTCAGCGCCGGGGTAAAAGGCGCGCGCGACTGCCTGCGGATCCCAGCTTCCTTCAAAAGGGCGATATAGCCATCGCGGTCCGACAGGCTGTTTTTGTAAAAGCCATATGCGGCTTGCAGCGCCCGATAGAGCGCCTGCCTGCCGCTGGCACTCAGACCGGGAGAGGCCGCCGCGTGGCTGCGGGCAAGACGCAGGGATTCCTGCAGGTCCTGTGTCGGCTCCGGCGCCGATGTGCCGCCAAGCGCCGGGTCGGCCACGCCGGGTTGCAGATCAAAAGACGTCACAACCAGGGCAAAGGCGCCGTCTCCCGCCGTGCGGTCCAGCGGCAAAATGGCGCCGCGACCATAAACACGCGCATCGCTGTAGGAAAACTCGCGCGCCTCGCGGCGATTGGCCCGGTCTTTTAAATAGGTAAGCAATTTTGCCGCAAGCGGCGCATCGGACAGGGTGGAAAAATCGGTGCCCGGCGTCACCGGTATGTCCGACAACAAGGCGGCGATGCTGTCGCCGGCAAACCGGACCTGGCTGCTGCCCTCAGTGCCAAAGTCGAGCAAAAGCGCCGACCGGCGAAACGGGCGAATGCCTTCGGGTGTCAGATCACGAAAATTTGGGGCATCGGACAATCCCCTCAGCGCGATCCAATAGTCATAGGCCAAAAGATGCAGACGGCGTTCCGCCTCGCCCGAATAGCGGTCTGCGTTCAGCGGTTGGATAGAAAAGTCGTCTGACTCCGTTGGCCCCTCCGCCTCATGGTGAGCGCCTTGCGACGACAGTCCGTCATTGTCCATAGCCCCTCCAGTCAGCACAGCTTTTGCCGACCGCCCAACCTGAAATGGACACGAATCTTGACCGATTTGACAACTCTGCGCAAGCCAAAGTCGATATAAGCCAACTTTTTGCGCAGCATCGGTCGCCGCGATGCCCATGCGCGACCGCGATGGCGGCACGCGCCGCCGCCGCGCCAGCAGGCGGTTTTCGCAATCAGAACGGCATCGCCTTGAGGGTTGCTCTTGACCGCCCGCGCGGCTATGGCTGTCGGCGCATCAGTTTTGGAGGGACATATGGCTGGTGAGTCCACACAGACTCAAGCAATGGGTCGCTGGAACAGCTTAACAGCGATGTTTTTTGAACAGGCTGCAACCTACGGCAAGCGTCCGTTTTTGCACCATAAAAGCGGCGGTGACTGGCAAAGCCTCAGCTGGACAGAAGTGGCCGAAAAGGTGGCCCGCCTGACCCGCGCCCTGCGCCGGATCGGGGTACAAAAGGGCGACCGCGTTCTGATTGTCAGTGAAAACCGGCCCGAATGGCTGATCGCCGATTTTGCCGTGATGGCGGCGGGCGGTGTATCGGTGCCAACCTACACCACCTATACCTCGCGCGATTACGCGCACATTCTGGGCGACAGCGGCGCCAAGGTGGGGATTGTGTCCACCCGCGCGCTGGCGCTAAAGGTTTTGCGCGCCGGGCACGAGTCGGATGAATTTACCGACGCGATTGTTATGGAAGACCCGAAGTTCAGCCAGTCGCTCAATCTGACCATTCATCACTACGACCAGATCATGGCGGGCGACACCCCCGATGTGGCGGCACTGCAAAGCGAGCTGAAAGACCAGATGCGCAGCGACCTGGCGTGCATCATCTACACCAGCGGCACTGGCGGCGCCCCCAAGGGGGTGATGCTGCATCACGGGGCGATGCTGTCCAATGTCGAGGCGGCGCATTCGGTGCTGGAGCCGATCGGCATGAAGAACAACAGCTTCCTGTCGTTTTTGCCGCTCAGCCACGCCTATGAGCACACCGCCGGACAGTTTCTGGCGGTCTCGATCGCGGCTGACATCTGGTATGCGGAAAATCTCGACAAGCTGGCCAGCAACATGGCCGAAGCCTCGCCCACCATCATGGTGGTGGTGCCGCGCCTGTTTGAAATGCTGCGCACGCGCCTGATGCGGCAAATCGAAAAAGAAAGCGCCCTGAAGCGCAGCCTGTTTGAGCGCTGCCTGCGCATTGGCGGCAAGGTATCGCGCGGCGAAGACCTCAGCCTGTGGGAAAAGCTGCAGCTGATGTTTTTGAATGCCACCGTGAAAAAACAGGTCAAAAAACGCTTTGGCGGACGGGTGAAGGCGTTGGTATCGGGCGGCGCGCCGCTGTCGCCCGACCTTGGGCATTTCTTTGCCGCGCTCGGCCTTCCGCTGTTGCAGGGCTACGGGCAAACCGAATCTGCCCCGATCATCAGTGTCAACCCGCCCGGCGCGCCGAAGATGCACACCGTTGGCAAGCTGTTGGACGGGGTCGAGTGCAAAATCGCCGACGACGGTGAGATTCTGGTGCGCGGCGAGCTGGTGATGCAGGGCTATTGGAACCTGCCCGGGGCCACACAAAAGACCATTGTCGACGGCTGGCTGCACACCGGCGATGTCGGGCGGTTCGACCGCGACGGCTATCTGGAAATCACCGACCGCAAGAAAGACATTATTGTCAATGACAAGGGCGACAATGTCTCACCCCAGCGGATCGAAGGGCTGTTGGCGCTGGAAGAAGAGATCGCCCAGGCGATGATTTACGGCGACAGCAAGCCGCATCTGGTTGGCCTGATCGTGCCCGACGCAGAATGGTTTGCCGCCTGGAAACGCCAGCGCGGCAAAACCGGCGACCTGAAAGAGCTAACCGGCGACCCCGAGCTGAAAAAAGCCATCGACCAGGCGGTCAGCCGCGTCAATCAGCGGCTGTCCAATCTGGAAAAGGTCCGCAAATTCGTCTTTGCCGATGAGGCTTTTTCGATCGATAACGAGCAAATGACGCCGACGCTCAAGGTGCGGCGGCATGTGGTCTCGGGCCTGTATCACGACCGGCTCGAATCGCTTTATCGCAATTAAGCCTTTGTGACCTGCCGCGTGTCGTCAGTCACGCGGCGGCTCAGATTTCCTGCAGGCTGATCAAAAAGGTGACCTTGCTGCGCGCGCCGCCAGTGCCGACAACATTTTCGCCCGCATCCAGCATCACTTCGTTTTGCTTGGAATTGTGCCGGATCAGCGTGCCGTTCACCACCGTTCCGTTCGGCGAGCCGAGGTCGCGGATAAACACTTCTTCGCCGCGCTTGAGAAGTTCAAAATGCTGCGAATCCAGATCGGGTGCCATCGGCAGCGGCATCATCAGATTCTGGTCGCTCAGCTTGGCCAGCTCGCCGTAAACGCGGCTATTGCCGACAATGAAGGGAAACTGCTTGACGCTGACTTTGCCTAAAAGTTTTTCCTGCACCAGCGGTGTCACGCCCTCGATCACCGGAACGCCCGTGTGTTTTTTGCGTTTTTCGCGCTTGATTCGCGAGGCCTTGAAGCTTTCCGGCGTTTCCAAAAGCTCGCGCTCGGGCACATAGCGTTCGGCCAACCGGTCCGCCATGCTGCGAAAGACCAGATTGGTCAGCGGGTCGGCGATCGACTTGCGAAACGGGTCGGCCTCGATGAACAGCACCTTGACCTCGGTGCGCGCCCGCGCCGTGGCCGACCGCGCGGCCCGGCGGATGACCGAACTTTCGCCAAAAATACAGCCATCATCAAAGGTGGCAATATGGTGAAAAACCTCATCGACCACACGCAGAATATCCACCTCGCCGTCGAGGATCAGATACACCCCGTCCGACTTCGAATCCTGTTCATAAATGGTCTGCCCTTTTTTGAAGGTCAGCTGGGTGCTGCCATCGGGAAGAGGGGATTCGCTCACCATAAACCGTGGGTCCTTTACGCGTCTCGACCACCGAGACGCGTGCCTATAGCAAACTTACGGCACAGGTGAAACGCAGAAATGCAGCTAGCGCTGCACCGCCACCGCTTAGGCGCGACCAAGCCTGACCATGGCTGTGGCTGCGGCGATTTTGCCACAGCACCGAGAAGAATAGTTTTTAAGAATGATTATCATTGACGCCTTCCACGATGCGGCCTAATTGCAAATCACTCGCAATTACCAGATGCATATAGACAAGGTTTTTTTCATGCTTTTCCCCCGTTTTCTCAGCAAATCCCTTCTTTTGTCGGGCACCGCACTCTTTGCGCTCAGCAGCGCAGCCCTTTCCGACGACGGCGCAGCAGCGGCGCAGGATACAGCCAACCCGCGCACGCTGGACAGCGACTATTATGACGACGACAATGTCGATACGATCGAGGTAGTGGGGCAATATCTGTACACAGACCGGGTCAACGCTTTGAAATCGCCTACACCGATTTTGGATGTGCCGCAGTCGCTGTCGATCACAACGGCGGAGCAGATCATCCGCCAGGGTTTTGACAGCATCGGTGATATTGTTCTCTATACACCCGGCGTCAACCAGTCGCAGGGTGAGGGCCACCGTGACGCGGTTGTGTTCCGCGGCGTGCGGTCAACGGCGGACTTTTTCATCGACGGGGTGCGCGACGACGTTCAGTATTACCGCTCGCTGTATAACCTTGAGCAGGTGGAAATTCTGCGCGGGCCGAACGCGCTGTTTTTCGGGCGCGGCGGCACCGGCGGGATTTTGAACCGGGTCACCAAAAAGGGCGTGATCGGCGAGGACTTTATCGGCTATCTGGGCGCGATTGACACTTTCGGTGCTGGCACCATTCAGCTAGACGGCAACTTCACCGCCAGCGATACGGTCGCCTTTCGGGTCAACGCTTTTTATGAACGGCTCAACAATCACCGCGATTTCTTCGACGGCGACCGCTTTGGGGTGAACCCAACGGCCTTTATTCAGCTGTCGCCGCGCACGACGCTGAACCTGTCCTATGAATATGTGAACAACGAACGCTTTGTCGACCGCGGCATCCCGGCCGGGCCCGATGGCCGCCCGGCAGAAGCGCTGGAAGACATCACCTTTGCCGACCCTGAACTGTCGACCGCGACGATCGACGCGCATATCGGCCGGGCGAATCTCAGCCACGAGTTCAGCGACACCATCAAGGGCAATTTCAGCATCGCCTACAGCGATTTTGACAAGCTCTATTCCAACTTTTTCCCGGTCAGCTTTGACGCGGCGACCAATATTGTCGGCATTGACGGCTATATCGACACCACCCAGCGGCGCAGCCTGACCATCAGCTCCAACTTTGTGGCTGAATATGCGACCGGCAGCATCAACCATACCATTGTCACCGGCACCGAATATATCGACACCGTCAACAACAATGACCGGTTCAATTCCTTTTTCGATCAGACGCAGGACGATGTGGAATTTTTCCTGGCAACGCGGCCGATCGATTTGAGCGGCGGCGTTGGGGTCAATGCCGCGGGCAATGTGACCACCAACAGCTTCACCACCGACCTGAACGACGACACCGAAGCCGATGTCACCGTGTTTTCGGCCTATATTCAGGACGAGATCGAAGTGGCGCCCTGGCTTGACCTGATCGTCGGGGTGCGGTTCGACAGTTTTGAAATCACCGTCGACAATATCGCCACCTTCATCGAAACCGGCCAAAGCGACATCACCAGCCGCACCGACGAGCAGTTTTCGCCCCGCCTTGGTTTTGTTTTGAAACCGCAGGAAAATATCTCTTTCTATGGCAGTTTCAGCGAGAGCTTTCTGCCCCGAAGCGGCGAGCAATTTGCCGACCTGCCCGACGACCCGGCCACCCCCGACGACGATACGCTCGACCCCAACACCTTCCAAAATCTGGAGGTGGGCCTGAAATGGGACATCGCCGACAGTGTCAGCTTGACCGCCGCGCTGTTTGAGATCGAGCAAAGCTCGCCGCAGGAAGCGCCGTCGATCATTGACCCGGTGACCGGGATCATCATCGACGACAATGCTGGCCAGCTGGTGGTTGTCGATTCGGAGATTCGCGGCTTTGAGGCGCAAATTCAGGGGCAGATCACTGACTTCTGGAGCATCTCTGCGGGCTATAGCTATCTCGACGGCGATCAGGTCGCCACCACCAATATCCTCAATGATGCGGGCGAGATTGTGGTTGCCCAGGGCGAGGAAAACGGCCTGCGCCTGCGCGAACTGCCCGAACATACGTTCAACATCTGGAACAATGTTCAGGTTACCGAAAAATTCGGCTTTGGCGTGGGGCTGACCTTTCAGGATGAAAGCTTTGCCGATGTCGGCAACCTCACCACGCTGCCGAGCTTTGTGCGCATCGATGCCGCCGCCTATTACGACCTGAGCGACAGCGTACGCCTTCAGGTCAATGTCGAAAACCTGACCGACATCGACTATTTCCCGAACGCGCACACCGCCAACAACATCACCGTCGGCGCGCCGCTGAATGCCCGTTTTACCATTTCGGGCCGCTTCTAGCAGCAAATGAGACAGCCTGAAAACAGGCCAAAAAAATAGAGGGGTAGGGTCGTGCCAGTGATGGTGCGGCCCTTTAATTTTTGAAGACGCCGTAATGGTTTAAAGACGAAGCGTCGCGCCGCTTTGGGTCACCACCGATACGGCCAGCTCGCCGTGTTCGGCCATCACCGCCTTGATCGCATCCACCGGCATGGCGTGAAAGCCGGTGGACAGCGCGTCGGCTTCGGTGGCCGTTGGCGCTTCAACGGTTACCCTTTGATAATGGTGCGCAGGTGCGCCGGTTTTGGGGTCGAGCAGGTGATGATATTGGCCTGCCCGGTCATAGGCCCGGTCCTGCACCGAGGATGTGGCAACGGCACGCTCGGCAAGATGAATCGCTCCGGGTGCCACCGCATGCGCGTTGCCCGGCGCGGCAGGAACAGACCAGGCCTCGCCGCTTTGCTGCGCGCCCACCGCGGCATATTCCCCAAAGGCAATCAGCCCGTGACGAACCCCCATGGACGACAATCGCGCCTTAACCCGGTCAACAATATAGCCCTTGGCGATACCGCTCAGGGTCAATTGCACCCCGGGGCGCATGGTAGACACGCCTTGGCCCCCTATGCGTACGCGGTTGAACCCGACACGGCGTGTTGCGACCGCCACGTCTTCCGCCGCTGGCGGAGCACCGGTTTCGGCAAAGCTGCGATCATAGAGCGCCAAAAGCGGTGCAACCGTCGGGTCAAAGGCGCCGCCGGTCATGTCGGCCATATAGCCTGCGATTGACAAGAGATTGAGAAAATCCGCAGGGGCATCGTCAACAAAGCCGTCGGTATTCAGCCGAGCAAGCGGTGCATCGTCATGCGCCGGATGCAACAGCGCTTCAAACGCGGCAAAGTCTGAATCGAGCGCCGCAAATACGGCGTCACATTCGTCCTTCCCCAACCCTTGCAGTGTAACCGTTGCGTCGACATCAAGCGCGCGGCGGTGCCAAACCCGTTCACCCGAGAGGGCTGTTGCCGCCCGCACGGGCTGAGCACCCAGCAGGGTTGCCCCCATAGCGGCGGGCCCCAGGACCGCAAGCCCAAGACCACCGCGCAACACCGCGCGGCGTGACAGGCTGGAACTGTGATGTTCTGTGGCAGACCTTCTCATGGCGCGCTCCTTGCCGACATTTGCGGGCGAAAGCAACCAAATCTTTGTTACAATTTTGCGGCAGTCCGGCTGCTACCACAGATAGGGGATCAGCGCTTTGCGAGCTTTGGGATAGTCCGGAAATGTCCGCCGATACCAGCACAGATGACTATACGCGCGGGGGGCCAGATTGGCGGCGGTAAACAATGCAAACACCCATCCGGCAAGGGTTGACGCCGCAATGGCAAAGCCGGTCCATTCGATAATCTCGCCCAGATAATTGGGTGCGGCGACCAGCCGGTGGGCACCACCGCGCGGGATTTTATAGCCCCGCTCGCCGGGCGCGCGCAGGCGGCGCAGCACCGCGTCGCTATCGAGGTTGAGCCAGAGGCCAAAGGCAAAGACCACAACGCCGACCCATAGCTGCGGCTCCAACAGCCACGCATTTGACAGATGCCATGCGTGCGCAATGCCCCAGCCATTGATGCTGCCATTGACCGCATTGAACACGACCGCCATTGCCGCCACCAAAACCGGCATGGTCTGCCCCGCCATGCGCGCCCGCAGCGGGTAAATGAGCGCGCGGTATCCATAATGCCCGCACCACATCGCCGCAAGCAGCAGCCCGGCCAGCGACGGCCGGTTGGTGATAAAAAACCAGACAAAGGCAATCGGCGATACCGCTTCCATCACCAGCCAGCCAAGCCGCGCGGGCACAACCGGGCCCCAACCGCCGCGCCCGTGGCGGCCATAGCCTGCGGTGGTAACCACCAAGGCCAACGCCACCACAGGCACCAGCCCCAAAAGCACCCAACACAGCAGCGTGTAAAGCGCATAGGTCATACCGCGCTTGCTCCCAAGACCGTCACGACCAGATACCCCGGCGTTTCGTGGGCGGGCCGTCCAACAGATAGCGCGCACCCGGTCCGGCGTCTTCGGCGCGGTCATCGGGGTTATACAGCGCGCACGACCGCAGGCTCAGACAGCCGCAACCAATACAGCCGTCCAGATGATCGCGCAGCCGCGACATCACGGTGATGCGGTCGTCCAAGATGCGGCGAAACCGGCGGCTGATCCGCATCCAGTCGGCCTTGGTGGGGGTGCGCCCCTCGGGCAGGCTCGCCAGTTGTGTGCGAATCTCCTTAAGGCTGAACCCAAGCTGTTGCGCGATGAGAATGAACGACAGGCGGCGAATGTCCGCCCGCACATAACGCCGCTGGCCGCCCGCGTTCCGGTGCGGGGTCAGCAGACCCTTATCCTCATAAAAGCGGATCGCCGACACGCTGGCACCGGTGCGATTTGAAACCTCACCTATAGTTAAGATATCGCTCGATTTCACTGATCGATTCCTTTGCGGATTTATGTGCTTGACCTCAACTTAACTTGAGCTTGTAAAAAAACAAAACCAAAACGCCCGAGTGGCGACAGCAAATAGAGGAGACCCATAATGGCCCGCGTTGAACATGTGAACATCACCGTTAGCAACCCCGCTGCAACCGCACAGGTGCTTGAGGATATTTTCGGCTGGCACATCCGCTGGCAGGGGCATTCGGCACTGGGCGGCGATACCATCCATGTGGGCGAGGCGGGCACCGCAAGCTATGTGGCGGTTTACGGGCGCGAGGGGCGCGACGAAAGCAAAGCGCTGGCGCACAAAAAGGGCGCGCCGCTCAATCATATTGGCGTGGTGGTGGATGATCTGGATACCACCGAGGCCCGCGTGGAAGCGGCGGGGCTGAGCCCCTTCAGCCACGGCGACTATGCGCCCGGGCGGCGGTTTTATTTTTTCGACCGCGACGGCATCGAATGGGAGGTGGTCAGCTATGACTGACGGTGCGCTTTATGCCCGCTTCATGCGGCGGCGATATCGCTGGATGCAGGCCCGGCTTCAACACAACAGTCAGAAACGATCCCAAACATCAAAACACTAAACCAATTGGTTGACTTTTGAATAGACACCGCTATAGTCAACCATATGGTTAACAATACTGATCCGCTTGATGATATCTTCAAGGCACTGGCCGACCCCACCCGGCGCGCCATGCTGGTGGCACTGAAGACCGGCGACCAGCCGATATCGACGCTTGCCGCCCCGCATAGCATGACGCTGGCGGGTGCATCCAAACATGTCGGCGTTTTGGAGGCCGCTGGCCTCGTGACCCGAGAACGGCAAGGCCGCACCCATATCATTTCGCTGCGCGCGGACCGCTTACGCGAGGCTGAAGACTGGCTGGAGGCCATGCGCGGCTTCTGGTCCGAGCGTTTGGATGCGCTTGAACGCGCCCTGAGTGAGGAGAGTTGATATGCCCACGCCGACTTGCAAAAAAACCGGCCCAACGCGGCTTGAAATGGTGCGCCTGATGCCTGGCCCCATCGAGCGCGTATGGGCCTATCTGACCGACGGGGCCTTGCGGCAAACATGGTTTTGCGGCGGTTCGACCGCCGCCGAGATTGGCGGCGACATTGTCTTTGACTTTGACCACCGCCGCATTTCCAACCAGCCACCCCCCGAAAAATATAAAGAAGACGCAGGCCGTATCGTGATGACCGGCACCGTGCGCACCTATGACCCGCCGCACACTCTGGCTTTCAGTTGGAACGAATCCGGCGGCACCAGCACCAGCGAAGTGACCATCCATCTGCGCGAAAAGGGCGGCAAGGTTGAGGTGCATCTGATTCACGAACGCCTGGATGACCCAAGCCAGCACCTCGGCATCCTGGCCGGATGGGACGCCCATTTCGAGCTGCTGCTGGACGTGCTTTCGGGCACCACTGTGCGCGATTTTTGGCTGGTCTTCGCCGCCCTTGAGGCCGCGCACGACGCCCGACAATCGGACCCCGCAGCTTAAGACAGTCTTCAGCGTGCGGCTTGCGCCTTCAGCCAAGCCGTGCCTTGTGCGCGGGTCATCTCCACCAGGTCGCCAAGCGCGAGGTTCATATCAATCAGATGCAGGCCCCATTCGGGATAGAGTTTTTTGTTGATCACCAAATCGCCCGCAATGTCGTCGGTGCGCGGGTCATTGGGGTCGCTGTGGATGCTGACGGCAAACACATCGGCCACCCCCCGGCGCACGCACGCGCCCGATAGCAAACCCGGCAATTTGACAAAGGGCGTGTCGACCGTGGGGTGCTGGGTTGACCAGGTGATGCCGCCCCGGCTGCTGGCGGTGCGACCAGCCAAGAGCGCCCGCGACGGAAAATACGCATCCAGTGGTGCCGCTTGCCCGGTCGGCGCAGCAGGCGCTGCCGGGTTGACACACAGCACCCGTGTGTCGTCCGACCCGGTGATCCCGTAGGCCGGTGCTGCCTTGGGAATAGCGGTGGCACGAAAGCTGGTATAAGCGGTGGTGCAACCAATCTGTGCCGCCCCCTTGCACGCCGGGAAGTCGGCAAAGGGCCCCGCGCCGGTGTCTGCGTCCACCTCGACATTGAGGCCGATCATCTGTACCCCGATGATGCGGTCGGCCACCTCGGTGCCCTCAATCGCCGCCGGGATCAGCGTTTGCAGCCGCCGCGTCCCCTGGCTGTGGCCGATCAATACGACGCCCCGGCCCTGGTTATAATGCGTCAGGTAATAATTCCACGCCGCGCGCACATCGGCGTCGGCCAATGCGCCACTGCCCATGGCCACGCCGTATAAGCGCCGCACCGCCAGCGCCGGAAGGGTCACCTGCCGGTAAATTGGAGCATAAAGCCGGCACACCTCGCCGTAGCGGGCAAATTGAATTTGCGCGACACCGGTTTCCTGCACATCAACCGCCCAATCCGAATTGGGCGACACATCGGTCGATACCGTGGGGTAGAGATAAAAACAGTCAAAGGGTGCGTCCGCATCGGGGGCAAAGGCCTCCAATGTCGCGGTGCCATCGGCGGCAATGACGGTGGCGGCAAAATCGCCCGCGCACACATCGTCGCGCCCCGGCAGGCACAGCCATTTTGCGCCGTCGGCGTAGGCCGCTGCATCCACCTGCGGGCGCGGGAAAAACAGCCACAGGCTCACCCCGGCCACCACCAGGCCAAATACAGCCAGCAGCCCCAAAATCAGCTTTTTGATCATGCAAGCCCCCCAATTTCAAAAATCTCATAGACCGGGTTCAACCCCGACGGTGTGCCCGTGCCCACAGCCACCACATCATTGAGCCAGCCATAGGCACCAAGCGGGGCTTCGAACTGCGCGCTGATG
>JASBSO010000247.1 GCA_030148905.1 Kordiimonadaceae bacterium
GATCAGCGCCCCCGACGACATCGCCTCCATCAACGACCAGGACAGCACAAAGGGCGCGGTGAGATAGATATGCGCCGAGGAGACCTGCATCAGTTTTTCGAAATAATCAAAGGGTTGAAGCCCCATGAAGTGCAGGCGCGACATGTCAAAATCAAACGTCTCCAATGCCCACTCTTTGAACGACTTGCCGTCTGACCGGGTGGAGCCGTACGCCACGCGGTCCTTGCCCAACAGCACCACATGCAAATTCGGCCTGAGCTTTTGCAGCTTGGACACCGCCTCCATAAATTCGGGGAAGCCGCGATATTCCTCCATCCCGCGCGCGACATAGGTGATCACCTCGTCACCGGCGGTCAGCACCTTGCCGTCCGTCACCTTGATCTGCGCCTTTGGGTTAGGTTTGTATTTTTCAGTATCCACGCCGTCATGCAGCACCGAAATGCTCGGGCGAAACAGGTCGGGAATATGGCTGGCCTGAAACTGGGTGGGGCATTGGCCCCAGTCCATCGCCGTCAGGTCGTGCAGAATCGCGGTGTTTTTCATCCGGATTTTATAGGCAAACTCAACCGAGCGCGGGTGCGCATCGAAAAAGTCTGCATCCGAATATTGCGGGTAATAATACCATTCAAAATAATTCAAGAGCTTGGCTTCGGGAAAGACATCCTTGGCAAACAGCGACGCCCCCCAGCCCGAATGCGACAGGATGATATCGGGGCGCGCGCCCTTTTTGCGCAAATCGAGCAAGGCGCCCGCCGCGGCGCGGCCAAATTTATACATCTGTTCCAGGCTGCGCACATCGGGGTGCACGTCTTTGTTCAGCTCAGACGGCGCGTCGAAATTGGCGCGTGGAATGGCGATCTGTTGTTCGTTGTCCGACCGGGTCACCGTGGCGATGCGGTATTTGGGGAATTGCAGCAGATATTTTGCGATTCGCCGGTATTGCCCCGGGAAATTATTGTGCATGAAAAGGATGTTCACGGGACGGCCCTCAAAACGGTGGGTGCGGCCTGTTGGCGGCGCGCCGGTTTGTCGCTAGCTAGCAGGCTCGACGCGCGCATGCAACATTCTGCATAGACGCCGTAACCATATGCGGGGCCTTGCAAAGCTTGTCGGCCTCAGTGCGCGCGACTAAGCTTGCGCGCAGAACGCACTCTTCCACTGCCCGGCACCCATGAACATTCTTGTTGTCACACCCGTTCCCACGCACCCCACCACGCACGGCAACCGCGCGCGGGTGAAAACCGTGGTGGAAGCCCTGCGCGCCGCTGGGCACAGGGTGATGGGGCTGTATCTGGGGTTCGAGCCGGTGGGTATGGCCGACGAACTGGCGATGCACCGCCTGTTTGACGGGCTGGTGTGCATCGACCCGCCGTGGATGCAGCGCAGCGACAAAAAACGCCCAGGGCCAAGCCTCAATGCGGTGACCGGGCGGGTATACGGCCTTGACGATTGGGGATTCGATGCGGCCACATCCGCCGCCGCCGACCTGTGCACGCGCTGGCGCATCGATGCGGTGTGGGTCAATTATGTGTGGTGCAGCTTTGTGCTGGAGGCCGTACCCGCGGACATCCCGACCGTTATCGATACGCACGACATCTTTGCGGACCGGCACAAGGTGCTGGCCAAAACCGGGGTGGAGAAATCCTTTTTCTATACCCGACTGGCGGAGGAAAAGCGCGGCCTGCAGCGCGCGGATCATGTCATCGCCATTCAAGATACCGAGGCTGATCTGTTTCGCACCAAGCACGGTCTGACGTCCGCCGTCACCATCGGCCACCTGATGCACCCCGCTGAACGCCGCGCGCCGCGCGCGCCCAAGGGCCCCTTAAGTGTCGGTTATCTGGCTAGCGACAACCCGATCAACCGCAAGGCCTTTGAAGACCTTGATCGCTGCCTGCGCACGGCCGGGGCATACACCGATCAGATCGACTGGCAGATCGCCGGGCCCTTGTGCGACCATGAGATGGTGCACCAGAGCGACTTTCGTCCGCTGGGCCTGGTGGAGGATTTGGCCGGGTTTTACAGCGATATGGATGTGGTGATCAATCCGCACATCGGCGGCACCGGGCTGAAAATCAAATCGGTGGAAGCGCTGATGCATCGCTGCCCGCTGGTGGCGACACCCGATGCTATGATCGGTCTGGACGCCCGCCATGCTTGGCACCACTGCCCAACGCTTGAGGGCATGGTCCGCGCCGTTCAATCCTTGGCGGATGATCCGGCGGGGCTTGCTGACCTTCAGGCCGCAGGCGACGCTATGATCGAGGCCTATAGCGCGGCACAATTCGCCGCCCTCGACGGGCTGTTGGCAGAGATTGCGGGTGGCACAAAGCTATGACCGAACGCCTTGTTCTGATCGCACCGGCACCGCATCTGCCCTCCCCGGCGGGCGAACTGGCACAGTTGATCGCGCTGAGCGCAGGTCAAAGCACTCGCGTTGTTCATGCCGCCCCGCCCGAACATAGGCCGCAAAATGGCACCGCGCTCAGCTGGGGCGACCTTGATGCCAACGCCGCATCGCCGACGCTTGCAGTGATCGATGACACCGCCTTTTCGCGGCCAATCTGGCCGGTGTTGGAGGCTTGTCCCATTCCCTGGCTCGCATGCGCCCCAGGATGCGCGGGCTGGCTGGCAGACCGGTTGGCACAATGCATATCCGCAGACGAGCGTACAGCCTTTTGGCGGCGCTTTTCGCCGCAAATGGGCGATGTCCTCGACGGCCTCGAAGTGCATCACCGGCGTTTGCCCGCATCTGCCAGCGCCTTTGGCAGACCCGACGGCTTTTTTAAAGGCCCAAAACTGTCCAGCAATATTGCACTGCACCACTTGTCGCGCGGCGCGCAGCAACTTGCAAACGCGCAAAGCACAAGCATAGGCAACACCAGAGAGCTTTCGATTCTTGCCAGAGGGGCGCTCTTCACACCAGCGGTGGTTGCCGAACTGCGCACCACGCTTGCAGCCCACGGCCTTGACACCGTTTGGGACATCCACCCCACCGGACAAGGCGACCTGCAGGCCAAAGTCGCACGCGCAAACTGCATCATCGACCTGACGCCCGAACGCGACACGCACTTGCCCGCGCTCGCTATCACCGCAGCCTTTGCCAAGCGTGTC
>JASBSO010000009.1 GCA_030148905.1 Kordiimonadaceae bacterium
GGCGCAGGCGATCACCATCGAGGCCGAACCACGCGAAGACGGATCGCGCCGGACCACGCGCTATGACATCGACATGACGAAGTGCATTTACTGCGGCTTTTGTCAGGAAGCGTGCCCGGTGGACGCAATTGTCGAAGGGCCGAACTTCGAGTTCGCGACCGAGACCCGTGAAGAATTGATGTATGACAAGGACCGCCTTCTCGCCAACGGAGAGCGGTGGGAGCGCGAGATCGCAGCCAATCTGCAGCTCGACGCACCGTATCGATAACCAACACAATGATGTGCACGGGCTTGTGCACAGTGGAAGATTTGACATGAGGGGACACAGAACATGACGCTCGATGCGGCCGGATTGGTCAGCTTCAGCTTTTATCTCTTCGCTGCGATCACGGTGGCCTCGGGCCTGTTGGTGATCACGGCGCGTAACCCTGTGCATTCTGTCCTGTGGTTGATTTTGGCGTTCTTTTCGTCGGCGGGGCTATTTGTCTTGCTGGGGGCAGAGTTCCTGGCGATGCTGCTGGTCATTGTCTATGTGGGCGCGGTTGCTGTGCTGTTCCTGTTTGTTGTGATGATGCTGGATATCGATTTTGTCCGCCTGCGCGAAGGGTTTCAGCAATATTTGCCCTTTGGCCTGATCATCGCCGGCATTTTGGTGGGCGAATTGATCACTCTCGGCGGCGTGTGGCAGGCGGTTGGCGATGTCAGCGCCAATCTGGCCGACAAGGCCCCGGATGCGACCGAGGTCGACAACACCGCTGCACTCGGCCAGCTGATTTACACGCAATATATCTTCATTTTCCAGACGGCGGGCATGGTGCTGTTGGTGGCGATGATCGGTGCCATTGTTTTGACGCTGCGGTCGCGGCCCGGCGTGAAAAAGCAAAACATCGGTCGTCAAAATGCACGTCGGCCCGATGAGGCGTTCCGCCTTGTCGATGTTGAAAGCGGGCAGGGCGTTGACCCGAGCGCGTTCCGCCAGACCGGTGACAGGGAGTAGGGCTGTGCCAGGGATTGGACTTGAACATTATCTGACCGTTGCTGCGATCCTGTTTGTATTTGGGATTATGGGCATCTTTCTCAACCGTAAAAACGTCATCATCATTTTGATGTCGGTTGAGCTGATCCTGTTGGCTGTGAACATCAACCTGGTGGCCTTTTCAACGCATCTTGGCGATCTGACGGGTCAGGTGCTGGCTATGTTTGTGTTGACCGTTGCCGCCGCAGAGGCGGCGATCGGACTTGCTATTCTTGTCATTTACTTCCGGTCGCGCGGGTCGATCGAAGTGGAAGACATCAACCAGATGAAGGGTTAGAGCGACAATGGATACGCTCATTAAACTGATCGTTTTTCTGCCCCTTCTGGGCTTTTTGACAGTTGGCCTGTTTGGCCGCCCGCTGGGCAATGGGTTCAGCCAGGTCTGGACGTCGGGTCTGGTGTCAATCAGTGCGATCTTATCCTGGGTCGTCTTTTGGGATGTTGGCTTTGCACACAATACCTACGGCGTACACGTATTGTCGTGGGTGTCATCGGGTGATTTGAGCTTCAATTGGGCCTTTCAGGTCGACACGCTGACGGCGGTGATGCTGGTTGTGGTCAACAGCGTATCGGCGCTCGTGCACTGGTATTCCATGGGCTATATGGCTGACGATCCGTCCAAGCCACGCTTTTTTGGTTATTTGTCGCTGTTTACCTTTGCCATGCTGATGCTGGTGACGTCTGACAATTTGGTGCAGATGTTCTTCGGCTGGGAGGGCGTGGGTCTCGCCTCTTATCTGCTGATTGGCTATTATTATCACAAGCCCAGCGCCAACGCGGCGGCCATCAAGGCTTTTGTCGTCAACCGGGTGGGCGATTTTGGGTTTGCCCTGGGAATTTATGCCTGCTTCCTGCTGATGGGCAGCGTCGAGTTTTCGACCATTTTTGCCGATGCTGCCAATTACAAAGATGCACAGTTTCATTTCCTGGGCGGCGACTATCACGCGCTAACGGTCATTTGCGTGCTGCTGTTTGTCGGCGCGATGGGCAAATCGGCCCAGCTGGGCCTGCACACCTGGCTGCCCGATGCGATGGAAGGCCCGACGCCGGTGTCGGCGCTGATCCACGCCGCAACCATGGTAACGGCCGGTGTGTTCCTGGTGGCGCGGTTCAGCCCGGTGTTTGAATTTGCCCCGGATGCGCTGGCGCTTGTCACCATTGTCGGCGCTGCAACAGCGATTTTTGCCGCATCGGTTGGCCTGGTGCAGAACGACATCAAGCGGGTGATCGCCTATTCCACCTGTTCGCAGCTGGGCTATATGTTCTTTGCGCTGGGGGTGTCGGCATATGGGGCGGCGATTTTCCACCTGTTTACGCACGCCTTTTTCAAGGCGCTGTTGTTCCTGGGGGCGGGCACGGTGATCCATGTGATGCACCACGAACAAGATATGCGCAAAATGGGCGGCGTCCGGCATGTCGCACCCTATACCTTCTTCATGATGACCATCGGTACACTGGCGCTGACGGGCTTTCCGTTTATGGCGGGCTTTTATTCCAAGGATATCATCATCGAAGCCGCCTATGCCTCGCACGCTTATGGTTCGGGCTTTGCGTATTTGATGGGGGTTTTGGCCGCACTCTTCACCAGCTTCTATAGCTGGCGTCTGGTGTTCATGACCTTCCTGGGCGAAAGCCGCGCACCGGCCGAGGTGATGAAGCACCCGCACGGGGCCAATGGGTTCTTCTGGATGCCGCTGACGCTTTTGGCGATTGGCGCTGTTGTTGCCGGGGTCTTGACCCACGGTCTTTTCACTGGCGAGGAGCGCTTTGAGTTTTGGCGCGGCGCGGTTTGGACCACCCAGGGCGACGTTCTGGACGAGGCGCATCATGTGCACGGCCTCGCCAAATGGGCCCCGACGGTGATGATGGTGCTGGGCTTCCTGTTGGCCTATTACATGTACATCGTCAACAAGGCGGTGCCGCAACAGCTGGCCAAAACCTGGGACGGGCTTTATGCCTTTCTCCTGAACAAATGGTATTTTGACGAGCTATACAACTTTCTGTTCGTCAAGCCAGCCTTTGCCATTGGCCGTTTTTTGTGGCGGCGCGGCGACGAGCAAACCATCGACGGTCTGGGGCCAAACGGCGTATCTTCGGCGGTGGCCTTTGTGGCGGCGCGCGTGCGCAAGGTTCAAACCGGTTATCTCTATCATTATGCCTTTGTCATGATCATTGGTCTGGCTGCTGCCGTGACCTGGTTGATGACCTCAGGCGGCGGGCACTAAGGGGCTTTTCGTCATGACCTTTCTTGAGGAACATCTCCTGTCCTTGATGCTGTCGGTCCCGGTGATCGGCGCGCTGATTATTTTGATGGTGCGGCACAAAGACCAGGCGCAGGCCAATTCCAACGTGCGTTGGGTCGCGCTGTTGACAACGATCCTGACCTTCTTCCTGACGCTGTATATGTGGATGCACTTCGATGCCTCCAATGCTGACTTTCAGTTTGTGGAAAAGGCTAAATGGGTGGGCGATATCCAGTATTATCTGGGTGTTGACGGCATTTCGGTTCTGCTGATTGTGCTGACCGGCTTTTTGATGCCGATTGTTGTGCTGGCCAGCTGGGATGCCATCACCGTTCGCGTCAAAGAATATATGATCGCCTTTCTGGTACTGGAAATGCTGATGATCGGCGTCTTCAGCGCGCTGGATATCTTCCTGTTTTATGTGTTCTTCGAGGGCGGCCTGATCCCGATGTATTTGATCATCGGGGTCTGGGGCGGAGCCAACCGCATTTACGCCAGCTATAAATTTTTCCTCTACACGCTGCTGGGCTCGGTGCTGATGCTGGTAGCGGTTCTGTATATGATCATGACCGCGGGCACGCTGGAAATTCCGGCGCTGATGGACTTCCCGTTCAGCCCCGAGGCACAATATTGGCTATGGCTCGCCTTTTTCGCCTCCTTTGCGGTGAAAATGCCCATGTGGCCGGTGCACACCTGGTTGCCTGACGCACACGTGCAGGCGCCAACCGGTGGCTCGGTCATTTTGGCGGGTGTGCTGTTGAAAATGGGCGGCTATGGCTTTTTGCGCTTCTCGCTGCCAATGTTCCCCGATGCCACGCAAGAGCTGGCCTGGCTGGTTTTCGGTCTGTCGATTGTGGCAATCATCTACACCTCGCTCGTCGCGCTTGTGCAAAATGACATGAAAAAGCTGATCGCCTATAGTTCGGTCGCGCATATGGGCTTTGTCACCATCGGGATTTTTGTGCTCAATGTGAACGGGATCGAGGGCGCGATCTTTACCATGCTGAGCCACGGTATTGTCTCGGGCGCGCTGTTTCTGCTGGTCGGGGTGGTGTATGACCGCCTGCACACCAAGGAAATCAGCCGGTATGGTGGCTTGGCCACCAATATGAAGGTCTATGCGGTGTCGTTCGTGTTTTTCTCAATGGCATCGATCGGCCTGCCGGGGACCAGCGGCTTTGTCGGCGAATTCCTCGTGCTGATCGGGGCGTATAAAGCCGATAGCTGGCTCGCCTTCCTGGCCGCCACCGGTGTTGTGCTGGGTGCGGCCTATATGCTGTATCTGGTCTGGCGGGTGATTTTCGGCGTCCTCGACAAAGAGGATGTCAAAACGATGAAAGACCTGAGCGCGCGTGAAAAGCTGATCTTTGCCCCACTGATTGCGGTGGTGTTGTGGATGGGGATTTATCCCAACAGCTTCCTTGAGCCGATCCACGCCTCTGTCGCCAAGCTTATTGCTGATGATTTCTCTGCGCCTGCGGCCCAAGACGCCGCGCACGGCCGTTAGGAGTTGAACCCAAATGACCCAAGCTGCCATTCCAAATTTGGCGCCTGCACTGGCTGAGGTGTTTTTGGCGGTCGCTGCCATGGCCTTGTTGATGATCGGTGTCTTTGCCAACGCCCAAAAGGCCTTTGGCCGCACGCAAGTGTTTGCCGCGCTTACGCTGGTGATCGCCGCTGTGCTGGTGATCTCGGGCGCTGGCGGTGCGCGGGTGGAAACCTTTGGCGGGCTGTTTGTCTCTGACAATTTCTCGGTCTTTATGAAGGTGTTGGTGGTTTTGGGGGCGCTTGGTAGCCTTGCGCTTGCCGGCCCCTATCTGCGCGAGCATAAAATTGCCCGCTTTGAATTTCCGGTCCTCATGGTGCTGTCCGTGCTGGGCATGTTCATCATGATTTCGTCGAACAATCTGATGAGTCTTTATGTCGGTCTGGAACTGCAAAGTCTGGCGCTGTATGTGCTGGCGGCGATCAACCGCGACCGCAACCGTTCGACCGAGGCCGGGCTGAAATATTTTGTGCTGGGCGCACTGTCGTCGGGCATGATGCTTTACGGCATTTCGCTGATCTATGGGTTTTCGGGCACGATGGATTTCGACATTCTGGCGGGCTTTGTGGCGGGGCATGCGCCCGCGCTTGGGCTTGTCGTTGGCATGGTGTTTGTGATCACCGGCCTGGCGTTCAAGGTGTCGGCGGTACCGTTTCATATGTGGACACCCGATGTGTATGAGGGCGCACCGACCCCGGTCACGGCCTTTTTTGCCGCTGCGCCAAAGGCGGCGGCGATGGCGCTGTTTGTAAGGGTGATGATGGGCGCCTTTGGCGACACGGTCGACAGCTGGCAGCAGATCATCATCTTCATTTCGATCGCGTCCATGCTGGTGGGGGCGTTCATCGCGCTGGTGCAAACCAATATCAAACGCCTGATGGCCTACAGCTCCATCGGTCATATCGGCTATGCCCTTGTTGGCCTGGCAGCGGGGACGACTGCCGGGGTTGAGGCGGTGGCGCTTTATATCGCGATTTATGTCACGATGACGCTTGGCACCTTTGCGGCCATTCTGGCGATGCGCCGGGACGGCGGCCAGCTTGAAGAGATCGGCGACCTGGCCGGTTTGTCGAAAACCAATCTGCCGCTGGCCGTTGCCATTGCCACGCTGATGTTCTCGCTGGCGGGCATCCCGCTCCTGTTTGGGTTCCTGGGCAAATATTATGTGTTCCTTGCAGCGTGGCAGTCGGGCCTTGTAGAACTGGTGGTTATCGGCTTGGTGACCAGTGTGGTCAGCTGTTATTATTATCTGCGCATTGTCAAAGTGATGTTCTTTGACGAGCCTGACGGTGCCTTGGAGCCCATTCAGGGCGCGGGTGTGCGCGCGGTTCTGTCGATCAGCGCCCTTGTGAACTCACCGCTGAGCTATTTTCTGCTTCTGGCACCGCTTGCTGGTGCGTCGGCGTGGGCAGCGCAGTCCTTTCTGTAAAGATGATCGACGATTGGTCTTCGCTTGCGCCAAGCGGCACGCGCGCACGCTATTACGCGACGCTGGCCAGCAGCAACGACACAGCGCGCGGGCTCAACCTGGGCGGTGAAGCCGGCCACTGGGTAATCGCCGGCACGCAAAGTCAGGGCCGCGGGCGGCAAGGGCGCGCCTGGACCAGCACGCCGGGCAATCTCTATGCAAGTTTGCGCACCGCATTGCCGCTCGAGCAGGCGAAAACCGGGTTGTTACCGCTGGGCGTTGGGCTCGGTGTGCGTGACTGCGTGGTCAAACTTGGCCTCTCGCCCGAGGGGGTGCGCTGCAAATGGCCCAATGATGTACTGTTCGGCGGCAAAAAACTGGCCGGTATCTTGATCGAAGCACTGGAATATAGGTCCGGCGTGCTGGATGTGGTGATCGGTATCGGCGTTAACCTTGCGCATCATCCGGGTGATGCGCAGTTTCCGGCAACCCATGTTGGGGCGCATGTGCCCGCCACGCCGTCGGTTCGCGACGGCTTTGCCTGCCTGGCAGGGGCAGTAAATGACAAGCTCTCGTTCATTCAACAGGCTCCGGTGGATGAGGTTGTCGGCACATGGAGCGCGCACGCCTGGGGCATCGGACAGCGTGTCACCATCCGCGTCGACGGCGATATGCGCCCGGCCACCCCGCTTGGCTTGATGCCCGACGGATCCTTGAAGGTTCGGCTGGACGATGGGCAGGAAACCGTCCTATATGCGGGCGATATTTTCGCCTAGTCTGCAACTGGGCCGCTTGTCGGCTCCAAAGGAAAGACCCTCATGCTGCTTACCATTGACGCTGGCAACACCAACACGGTTTTTGCACTGATCGACGGCGAAGAGATTGTGGAACACTGGCGAATTTCCACCGGCGACCAACGCACGGTGGAGGAATATATCGTCTGGATCGCGCAGTTGATGGCCATGAATAACCGCAGCGTCGACCAGATCCATGGGGCGATCATTGCCAGCGTTGTGCCGCAGGTGTTGTGGCCGCTTGAACGCCTATGCACCAAATATTTCAAATGCGAACCGGTGATCGTCGGGCGCCAGGGCGTCAATCTGGGGGTGGATATTCGGGTCACCAACCCGGCCGAGGTCGGGGCAGACCGGCTGGTGAACGCCGTTGCCGCGGACGCGCTATACGGCGGGCCGTGCGTGGTGGTCGATTTTGGCACCGCAACAACCTTTGACGTCGTGGGCGAAGACGGCGCGTATCTGGGGGGCATCATCTGCCCAGGGATCAACTTGTCGCTGAAGGCCCTGCATGCGGCGGCGGCAAAACTGCCGCTGATTGCCGTCAACCCGCCCGAGAGCAACCGCGTGACCGGCAAATCAACCCTGGAGGCCATGCAATCGGGTGTGTTCTGGGGCTACACCGCGATGATTGAAGGGCTGGTCGCTCGGCTCAAGGCAGAGCATAGTGACACCATGAAAATTATCGCCACCGGCGGCCTTGCCCCCATTTTTATGAAACATTGCGACGCGATTGATGCTGTTGATGGGAACCTGACCCTGCATGGCTTGCGTATCATTCACGAACGGAGCCGGTAAACCCCCATGCCTTATCTTCATGCCGACGATGACCGCCTCTTGTTTGTGCCGCTTGGTGGGTGCGGCGAGATCGGGATGAATCTGAACCTGTACGGCACGCGCGGCCGGTGGATCATGGTGGACTGCGGGATGAGCTTTGCCGGTGACGAGGCCCCTGGTGTCGAGCTGATTTTCCCCGATACACAGTTTATCGAGCAAGAAAGCGATGCTCTGCTGGCCTTGGTGGTTACCCACGGCCACGAAGACCATATCGGCGCCATTCCTTACCTGTGGCCTTATCTGAAATGCCCGATATACGCGACCGAGTTTACCGCCGGTCTTATTCGCGACAAGCTGGAGGAAGAGGGCCTGCTGGACGAAGTGCCGCTGACCGTGGTGTCGCCGCAAAGCGAACTGACTCTTGGGCCGTTTTCCATCCGCTACCAGCCGCTGGCGCACTCCATCGCCGAAGGTCACGGCCTGATTATCGAGACACCCAAAGGGCCGATTTTTCATACAGGCGACTGGAAACTGGATGACCGGCCGCTCATCGGCCCCATTTCGCCCGCCGAGGCGCTGACGCAGCTGGGGGAAAAGGGTACGCTTGCACTTGTCGGCGATTCGACCAATATCTTCAACGCGTCGGAGTCCGGGTCTGAGGCTGCGGTCCGCGAAAGCCTGTTGGAGCTGATTAGCGGCATGACCGGGCGTGTGGTGCTCACGACCTTTGCCTCGAATGTCGCGCGGCTCGAAACCGCAGGCTATATCGCCAAGAAAACCGGGCGCGAAATTGCTTTGGTGGGCCGGTCGATGAACCGGATTTACCGCGTGGCGCGCGAAGCGGGCTATCTGGCTGATTTTCCGCCCATCATTGACGAGCGCGACGTTGGCTATTTGCCGCGTGAGCGGGTGATGATCCTGTGTACCGGCTGTCAGGGCGAACCGCGTGCGGCGCTGTCGCGGATTGCGCGTGGTGATCATAAGGAACTCAGCCTGACCGCGGGTGATCATATTGTCTTTTCCAGCAAAATCATTCCAGGCAACGAGAAGACACTTGGCGGCCTCTTTAACACGTTGGTGGAGCGCGGCTTTGATGTGGTGACCGAAAAAGACCACTTCATCCATGTGTCGGGCCATCCGGGCCGTTCCGAGCTCAGCCAGATGATGGCCTGGACCAAACCAAGCGTGGTTATTCCGGTGCACGGTGAAATTCGGCACCTGACGCGCCATGCCGAGTTTGCGCGCAAAGAGGGCATCGCCCATACGATCGTACCGAAAAATGGCGATGTGATTAAGATTTCAGAAGATGGTGCTGTGAAGGTGGACAGCGTCCCCTCTGGCCGGTTGGCGCTGGACGGGCAGGAGATTGTCGACATCGATGCACCGTCGATTGCCGAGCGCAAGCGCCTGCTGTTCAATGGTGTGGTCAGCGCATCAGTGCGCTTAAGTTCGGCTGGCAAGCTGACCTCTGCACCAGAGGTGCGGTTTTTGGGACTGCCGCGCGCGGACAACCCGTCGCTGGAAAGTGCGCTTGCTGGGGCGGTAGAGACGCATTTGGACCGTCAGGGCAAAAGCGTGCGGGCGGACGACGCCAGGCTTGAAGACGCCGTGCGGATCGCCATCCGGCGGTATGCCCGCGGCCAAGTTGGGAAAAACCCGCAGGTGATGGTGCATATCCAACGCGACAAGAAAGGACAACAAGGATGATCGGACGTTTGAACCATGTGGCGATTGCTGTCGCCGATCTGGAGGCCGCTGCGGCGACCTATCGGGGAATGCTGGGGGCAGATGTGTCTGATCCGGTTGATCTGCCTGACCACGGGGTGACCACGGTGTTTGTCAATTTGCCCAATACCAAGATCGAACTGCTACGCCCCTTGGG
>JASBSO010000028.1 GCA_030148905.1 Kordiimonadaceae bacterium
CGCTTTGTCGATGTTCGCAAAGTCAACAGCCGTACCGCCCGACGTCTCCGCCAGAACCTTCGTAATCGCCGCCGTCAACGTCGTCTTGCCGTGGTCTACATGACCAATCGTGCCAATGTTGCAGTGCGGCTTCGTGCGCTCAAATTTTTCCTTCGACATCCCTATCGTCCTCAAGCAATGCAGCGGGGCTCACACCCAGCAAAGAATTTCATAGTCGACCCAAAGCCAAAAGGTGCGGCTCTGAAGCGTTACAAGCACCAAGCCTGACGTCCGGGAAGCTGGAGCGGGTGATGGGAATCGAACCCACACAACCAGCTTGGAAGGCTGGGGCTCTACCATTGAGCTACACCCGCACCGGATGTACTGAACACCTAGGCCGCAGCAGCTCCCGAAGAGCTTGGCAACACCCTCGCAGAAGCGAGGCCTTATATGGTGGAGGGAGCCGGATTCGAACCTGCGAAGCCGAAGCGTCAGATTTACAGTCTGATGGGTTTGACCGCTCCCCAATCCCTCCGTCCATATAAAGAGGCCACCGGCTTCCCGGCGGCCTGAGTAGCGCGGAATATGCGCAAATACCCCCAGTGTCAATAGCGTCTTGGGCATTTTCATACGATCGCGTGGCCTTCTGATCATTTGCCCTATTGGTGACGCGCATGGCGTCGCTCTTGGCAGCCGGGCAGCCGCGCTTTAAGCTTGGCGAAACTGTTCGCACCGAATGCAGGATTCATGCAGAAAAAACGTCCTCCCAAACGCCCGCAGCGCGGCACCGACCCGCGACGGCCGCCCGCCAAACGCAGCCACGCGGTATCAGAAAAAGGCCAGAGCGAACCGGTCCTATATGGACGCCATGCCCTTGATGCGGCGTTGAAAAACCCTAACCGGCGGATTGTCAGGCTGCATGCGGACGCACGCGGCCTGCGCTGGCTTGAAGAGGTCGGCCGCAGTGCGGCGGCGCAAATGGCCATGGCCGACAGCCCTCTGATCGCAGACCTTGCGGCGCGCGGCCTGCCGCATCAGGGGATCGCTGCCGAGGTCGCACCCTTGAAGACGCCACCGATCGAGCGGTTTACATCCCCCAGCGCGACCGATGTCATTCTCGCGCTTGATCAGGTATCGGACCCCCAGAATATCGGTGCCTGCATGCGCACAGCCGCCGCCTTTGGCGCAACGGCGCTGATGACCCAGGATCGGCATACACCGGGCGAATCGGGCGCGCTGGCAAAGGCAGCATCGGGCGCACTGGATATTCTTCCCTGGCTGCGCGTTGGCAATCTTGCCCAAAGCTTTGCGCGCCTGAAAGACGCCGGATATTGGATTGTCGGCTTTGCCGGTGACGGCGACATCGATTTTCGCCCCGACAGCGCCGCCGTGCAGGGCCTCAAGGGCCAACCGACGCTTTTGGCGATGGGGTCCGAAGGCAAGGGGCTGAGGCCGCTTGTCCGCAAACACTGCGATCTGATTGCCAAAATCGACATCCACACGCAGATGGAAAGCCTCAACGTCTCCAACGCGGCGGCGATAGCCCTTTATGCCCGCCGTTTGTTGGACTGAGGCCGGAGCGGGAGAAGCCTCTCAGCCTGGGAGAGGGCAAGCCTAAACGGTCGCATGACCGCACATGTGCACCTATGCCGATGATGGTGCCTCTGACCGGATGTGCGCCGAAGCCGACTGCCGCATATCGGGCCGTTCGGCCACGGTCACCCGGTTTTTACCCGCGCGTTTTGACACATAAACCGCAGCATCGGCGCGGGCACGCAGGCTGTCAATGCCCTCGCCCGGCACATAGGCCGCCACGCCAAAAGACCCGGTCAGCACATCCAACCCTTCGGGCGTCTTCGCCTCAAGCTGGCCGCGTATTCGCTCGGCGATCACCGCGGCGTCGCTTTCGGAGATATCGCGAATGATGATCTCAAACTCTTCACCGCCAACCCGGCTGACCACATCGGGGTCGCGGCTGCATTCGCGCAGCAGATTGGCCGTATGGACAAGCGCCGCATCGCCAGCAGCGTGCCCTTTTTCGTCATTGATGACCTTGAAGCTGTCCAGATCGAGGGCAACAATGGCAAAGTCCACCGCACGGCGATCGCCGGTGCGGGACAGTTTCATCAATTCCTGATCGTGAAAGCGTCGGTTATACAGCCCGGTCAGCGGGTCGGTATTGGCGCGAATGTTCGAATGCACGATCCAGCGCACCGCGACAAAGGCCAAAAACAGTTCGCCCGCCAGCGTGAAGACATCCCCGACCGCCGCCCAATACATGGACGAGAAATATACGATTTCGTCGGTGGCATCGAAGGCCCGACCATATTGCAGCAAAAACAGGCCCAAGAGCAGATATTGCTTCAAGCCGGGGCGAAATTCGATAAAGCACGCCGCTGCAAACATCACAAAGGCTGCACCCGCCGACATGAATTCGACACCAAAATCAAAATAATCGATCTGGTCAGCGATCGTGCCGGTCGAAAACACCAACGCCCCCGTCAGCAGGCTGACGGCGATGTTCAGGCCTAAATACCGATATGCATCCTTCACTGTCATGAAACCCCTAAAGCGTGTTGGGTCAAATCGTTTCAAGCGCCCTTAGAATCACCCTGAAGGAGGTCTCTATCAGATTCGCTGCGCGCAGGACATGCGAAATCCGGTCACGTCTTGGTCAGATGAGACTGTGTGCAGAAAGCGGCAAAGAAGAACATCGGCCTGGCGTTGGCTGTGCATAACACCAATAAAAAACCCGGCCAGTTACCTGGCCGGGTTCTGTTTCGCTTATGAGCGCAGCTTAGAAGCCCATGCCACCCATATCCGGGCCAGCCGGCATGGGTGCAGGCTTGTCTTCCGGAATTTCGGTGATCGTGGCTTCGGTGGTGATCACCAGACCGCCAATGGATGCGGCGTCTTGCAGCGCGGTGCGCACAACCTTGGTCGGGTCGATGATGCCTTTGGCCACCAGATCGGTGTATTCTTCCGTCTGCGCGTCAAAGCCAAAGTTGACGTCGTCCTGCTCCAAAAGCTTGCCGGCAACAACCGCGCCGTCAACACCCGCATTTTCGGCAATTTGACGCAGCGGCGCCTGCAGAGCACGGCGGATGATGTCGATGCCTTTGGTTTGCTCGTCATTGGCACCGGTCAGGCCGTCAAGCGCCTTGGTCGCGTACAGAAGCGCAGTACCGCCGCCGGCGACAATGCCCTCTTCGACAGCAGCGCGGGTTGCGTGCAGCGCATCATCAACGCGGTCTTTGCGCTCTTTCACTTCAACCTCGGTCGCACCACCAACCTTGATCACGGCAACACCGCCCGACAGCTTGGCAAGGCGCTCTTGCAGCTTTTCTTTGTCATAGTCCGAAGACGTGACTTCGATTTGTGCTTTGATCTGCTCGCAGCGCGCCTTGATGTCATCAGCCGCACCCACACCGTCAACGATGGTGGTTTCTTCCTTGGTGATGTTCACACGCTTGGCCGAACCCAGCATGTCGAGCGTGACATTTTCCAGCTTGATGCCGAGGTCTTCCGAGATCACCTGACCACCGGTGAGGATGGCGATGTCTTCGAGCATGGCTTTGCGGCGGTCGCCGAAACCAGGGGCTTTGACCGCAGCAACTTTCAGGCCGCCGCGCAGCTTGTTGACCACGAGGGTCGCCAGTGCTTCGCCTTCGATGTCTTCGGCGATGATCAGCAGTGGCTTGCCCGACTGAACGACAGCTTCCAGAAGCGGCAGCATCGGCTGCAGGTTGGAGAGCTTTTTCTCGTGCAGGAGAATGAGCGGGCTTTCCAGGTCAGCCGTCATTTTTTCGGTGTTGGTGACGAAATACGGCGACAGATAGCCGCGGTCGAACTGCATGCCCTCAACAACGTCCAACTCGCTTTCGAGGCCTTTGGCTTCCTCGACGGTGATCACACCCTCTTTGCCAACTTTTTCCATGGCTTCGGCAATGTCTTTACCGACCTGCACTTCGCCGTTCGCCGAGATGGTGCCAACCTGTTCGATTTCCTCAGACGTGGTGACGTCTTTGGTGCGGGCTTTCAGTTGCTCGACCACATTAGCCGTCGCAAGGTCGATCCCGCGCTTGAGGTCCATTGGGTTCATGCCGGCAGCGACCGACTTCAAACCCTCGCGGATGATCGCTTGTGCCAGAACCGTCGCCGTGGTGGTGCCGTCGCCAGCCACATCATTGGTGCGCGAGGCCACTTCTTTGACCATTTGCGCGCCCATGTTCTGGAACTTGTCTTTGAGTTCGATTTCCTTGGCAACGGTCACACCGTCTTTGGTGATGCGCGGCGCGCCAAAGGATTTGTCGATCACCACATTGCGGCCTTTGGGGCCAAGCGTGGTTTTTACGGCATTTGCAAGCGTGTCCACGCCGAGCAGAATGTTTTTGCGGGCGTCTTCGCCAAACTGTACGTCTTTAGCAGCCATTGTTGGGCTCCTCTAAAGTAAAAATTTCTGTCAATGGGTTAGAGTTAAGCGCTTGGGCTTACTCGATAATGCCCATGATGTCGGACTCTTTCATGATCAACAGGTCTTCACCGTCAACCTTGACTTCGGTGCCGCCCCATTTGCCAAAGAGAACCTTGTCGCCTGCTTTCACATCGAGCGGGGTTACCGTGCCGTCTTCGGCCTTGGAACCTGCGCCAACGGCAACAACTTCACCCTCGGAGGGCTTTTCCTTTGCGGTATCCGGAATAATGATCCCGCCAGCGGTTTTTTCTTCCGCATCGAGACGCCGGACCAGTACACGGTCATGCAATGGACGAAGAGCCATATATCTATCTCCTGACTTGACTAGGGCCTCGTGTGAGGCCGCTTCCCCAAAGTGGCAATGCCACCTTGTTAGCACTCTTCATCTATGAGTGCTAACACGCCGCGTATCTAAGCGGACAACGCCTGTGGTTCAAGGGGCTGGTGCGATTTTTTTTCGTTTCGCGTCTTATTTTTTGAGCATGGGTCAAATATCGACACGAACGGGTGAACGGTTGCGTGGCTTCGCTGTTTCTGTAGGCTCGCAAGAAACAGGGTGGATGGAAAACAGTGATGGCGACATCAAGACATATCTGGTGCTTTATCTTGGCTGGATTTTTTCTGCTGGCGCCCTCTGCTCTCGGCCAAGAACTGTGCACAGGTGCAGCGTCTATGCCCGACCAGCATCGCGCTTGCCTGAAGGACGAAATACAACGCCTACAGAGCCAAATCACCACCCTGGAGGCTGAAAATGCGCGGCTGGCCTTCATTATTGATCAGATGTCCAGCGAAATCGCCCGTCTGATCCCGGCAGAGGCTGGTCCGGACTGTTTGGACCGGCTTAGCCAGGCGCGCGCCCTTGTTGACGCGCTGCACCTTGATGGCCTGCGCGCCGGGCACCCCAATCTTGTCGATGCGATGGTTCGCCTGAAGGATGCGGAAAAGGAATGCACCGCCAGCAACGACGAGGATATGGATTGCACCTCACGACTTGAGATTCTCACCGCCCGGCGCGGGCGCATGCTGGACGCTGGACGCAGCCGCAAGCATCCGGACTATATCGCCGCAACCCGGCAAATTGAGGCCATCCGCCGCGAATGCAGAGCACAAGCAACCCCCAAATAAAGCCTGTTCTTTCAGGGGCCAGTGCCTGCGTCCGTATGCCGAAAGCAAAAGAGGGTTTCACCAGACATAACATAATCAAAACGGTGCGCGCTCAGCGCCCGGAAGAATGCAACGCTACTCCCCGACCACGGGAACAGCCAATCATCCAATTCCAGGGCAATGACGTCGGCACGTTCGATCCATTGGGTATTCTGTTCAAACAGATATCGCTGCGCGCCTTCGATATCCAATTTTACAAAAAACAAATGATGATCAGGCAGGTCGGGCACAAGCGTTTCAATGGGATATCCTCTGATCGCACCCTGCGCATGTTCATCAGACGCGACAAGGCGAAAGGCTGTAGACCCTGCCTCGGGGTTTTCAATGCGAACATATTCATCAACCGGCCAAACACCGCCTTGTATACAGGACACCTGTGGATAGGGTTTTGTATTGCATTTCAAAAGGTCGAAATTGTCGCTATCAGGCTCTACGGCCACAACCAAAGCGTCTGGAAAAGCAGTCGCGAGCGCCACTGACGCGCACCCAATATTCGCCCCGCCATCGATGATGGCGGGCGTCTTTCCGCTGGCAAGCGCGGCTTGGTAGCGCGTCTCGAGTACGGACCACTGCGGATAGCACGCGAGATCATATTGGCGCTGAACAAGACATTGCCAAACAACGGCATGATCGCCTTTTGTTTTTCGCAATGTAAGAGGCGATACAAATCCGGGCAATGTGACACGGCGTCGGGCCGACGCGGTGCGTGGCCATGCGCGTTCTATTGTCAAAAGGGCCAAAAGGCCACGAAACAGGCCGAATGCACGAACATAATTTGGCGCCCGAAATATCCAAATTTTCAGATTTGCAAACATCCCATCTCTTAGCGCGCCCGGTCACGATACACGCTCAGTCTATGGCAATGCGTCCAATGCGCAACGTCTATTCCGGGTGTATGGGCGAAAGCCTTTATCACGGGGCTTCAATGTGCATAACTAGGCGCGTTCGGATTTTTCGGTTCGGGGAGGGGATATGACCGCACTGAAAATTGCCATTATCGGCGCCGGCCCCGCCGGCTATTACACCGCCGAAGCCTTGACCGCCTCACCGTGCGGCCACACCGTTGATATTATTGACCGCCTGCCCACACCTTTTGGCTTGATCCGCGCCGGCGTCGCCCCCGATCATCAGTCGATCAAGGCCGTTGCCAAGCGCTATACCGCCACAGCCGAGCGCGACAATGTGCATTTTGTCGGCAACCTGGCGCTGGGGCGCGACATTACGCTGGGCGAGTTGCGCACGCTTTATGACGCCGTTGTGCTGGCGACCGGTGCGGGCGGCGACCGCAAGCTGAACATCGAGGGGGCCAACCTGCCCGGTGTTATCGGCTCTGCCACCTTTGTCGGCTGGTACAACAGCCACCCCGACTTTACCGATCTCAACCCCAATCTTCACTGCGGCCATGTTGCGGTTATCGGCAATGGCAATGTCGCCGTGGATGTCGTGCGCATTCTGGCCAAAACACAGGAAGAACTGGCCGCCACCGACCTTGCCGAGCATGCGCGGCCTGGGCTTGCCGGGTCCAAGATCACCGACATTTACATGCTTGGCCGCCGCGGGCCCGAGGACGCCAAATACACGCCTAAGGAAATTGGCGAACTGGCAAAATTGGAACGCGCGCGTGTACTGGTTGATCCAGCCGACCTGCCCGATGCCAGCCTTGACGGCACACTGGAAGGCCCCGCCAAAAAAACCGTGCCGCTGCTGCGTGAGATTGCGGCCAATCCCCGCACAGACGCCGAGATCACCATCCATCTTAAATTTTATGCCCGCCCCATGGCGGTGCTGGGCGAGGACAGCGTTTCTGGCCTCAGGCTGGAGCGCACCGCGCGCCAGGACGATGGGTCGGTGATGGGCACGGGGGAGACTTTCACCCTAGATGCCGGGCTGGTTATTCCCGCCATTGGTTACCTCGCCTCGCGGATCGAGGATGTGCCTTATGATCCCAGTCAGGGCGCGTTCATCAATACGGACGGCCTAATCGAACCTGGGCTGTACTGTGTTGGTTGGGCGCGGCGTGGGCCGACCGGTACCATTGGTACCAACAAACCCGATGGCAGCGAGATTGCCAAAAGAATCATGGACGAGGTGCAACCATCCGACAAACCCGGCCGCGCAGGGCTTGACGGACTGATCCGAGATCGCGGGCTGAAGGCGGTGACCTTTCGGGACTGGACGAAAATTGATGCCGCTGAGCAAGCCGCCGCCAAACAGGGCGCACCGCGCGCCAAATTCAGCGCCATCGACGACATGGTGCGCGTGGCAAAGGGGGATTAGGGTCAGGACCCTAGGCGCTCAGTCGCGCTTTTAAGCCTAATTCGGCCTAAAGGCTGTGCATCACCTTGTCCTGGCGGCGCTCCACCCCACGGTAGACCTTGGCGCGGTCCCGGCGCCTGCAGGGGCCGGTATATGTCGGCACCCGAATAAAGGGCTTGGGGTGGGTGATCATATAGGTGATGCGCTGCTCGATCAGTTTACCGGTAATCGGCGGGGCAATGATTTCGTGCACGCCGGCATTTCGCGCGCTGATGACCTTACCTTTGCTGGGCTCCGGCATGATATACATCACCATGGCCTCATCGCTGGGACTGTTAGAAATGCGCAGATATTTGACAAAATCAATCCCGCCCAGGGGATCAAGGTCGCAGTCGCAAAAGATCAGGTTAAACTGATCAGACCTGAGCAGGCTGGTGGCTTTACGCGAGTTGTCGGCCACCTTCAGGCTGGCTGCGCCAACATCGCGCATGTAGGTGTAAATATACTTCGCCAATTGCATATTCTGCATGGCAATCAACACGTTGAAATCAGAACAAATATCCTTACTCAGCATTTACGCGCCCCCACGCACTGGCAAATGATGAAATGTAGAATAAAATTTTTTTCAAATTGAGGATAGTTTATATTCAAAATTAATTAAAATTTTACCATTTTTATATGGTAAGCATAATATATATCGATCAATCAAAAAATCCGATTTTTACAAGAAAATGAATAATTTATCCAAAATATCAGACGTTCAGGGATAAAAATTATAAATCAAGTTGGATCTATTCGAACGCCGAATAGTATTGGGGCAGACCCAAAACTATTGGCATCCCCAAACCAAAATGTCGACGTACAGGATTTTTAAAGAAAATTTTGCCCTGGATTGTGGCGCATGTGCACACGGCGCCTTAAGGCGTGCGGACTTTTTTCACAATTCCTGAATACGCGAGCAGCGTCTGGCCCGCCTGGAAAATGCGCCCGCGCAGGAAAATCAGCGACCGGGTTGCCCGGATCACTTCGCCCTCGCACTGCACCAGTGCGCCCGGCTTGCCAGCAGACACAAATTCGCTGTTGAAGGCAACGGTTACGGCATAGCCGCCGTCCAAAGCATCGCGCGCGGTTACAAACAGACCAAAATCGGCAAAAGACATCAACATGCCGCCGTGCACCATGCCGCCGCCGTTCAGGTGCCGTTCTTCCGCATAAAACGCACCGCGCATCACACCGTCATCATCCCGGCCAAAATAAAACGGGCCAATCAATTCTTCAAAGGGATCGATCCCCTCTTCCCATTGGCGGTAGTGGCTGGGAATGCTGGAATGCCGTTCGCTCACGCTGAAATCTCCAATAGGCTTGCCGCAATGGTGCGCAGGCCGTCGCTGTCGGTCCTGTAGTAAAAGACCGCATAGCGGGTATTGCCGCCGGTTTCAATCAAGGGTTCGATCCACGGATAGCCCAGATCGGGGCCCGTGCCGTCATCGCGCACCACGACCTCGTCAGATGCGGCAATTGCCGTATCTGTGCCGTCGGCCGGGTTGAGTATGCGCGCCCGAATACCGTAGGGCGCATGCCTGTAGCCATAGACCAGCAAAATTCGCCCGTCGGGCAAGGCGTGCATGTCGCCAGGGTGGCCCTGCACCCCCATAGGGTTCACCGGTAAGGTATCAGGCAGATTTTGGGCTGCCGGGTCAAAGCGGCCGTAAAGCAGGCTGTCATCCGCACGGGTGGACCGCGCCACAATATGCACCTGCCCCGCTGCATCCAGACACAGCGCGGGCTCGGTCACTGCGCTATCCTGTGCTGTGATCGCCGCCGGCACAAGAGACCAGGTCAACCCATCATCCTGAGAGCGGTACAGAACACCGCGCCCTGCGCCCGTGCCGGTCGTCCCGTCGCTATATCCCGGCAGCAAGACCGAACCGTCCGGCAACACCGTGCCGCGTCCGCGCATCGCAGCCCCGCCGCTGGCCTCCGGGTGCGCACCCCACCCGCCCGGCGCCAGCGCCCGCGGCAAAAAGATCGGCTCGCTCCAACTGGCCCCGTCGTCCAGACTGCGCCGCACAAACGCACCCCAAAAGCTGTATTCGGGGCCGTGGCCGTCGCGCCGACGAAAACTAATCTTATTTTGCGCTTTCAAGTGACCGGCAATGTCTGGCGAAACTGGCAGCCAGGCAAAGCTGTGCAGAAGAAGCGTGCCCGACGGCAAGCGTAGAAGGTTGGCATCCTGATCCACCAAAAAGCCGTGGCTGGGCAGCGCCCGCACCGGGCGGCGTACCGACAGATCATCCCCCAGCTCAAGCGCCGCGATATGGCTTTTGAAATGCAGATGATCGACATGATCAAAGTCGGCGGATGCAGCCTCACCCAAAAGCCAGCGGTGATCGGGTGCCCGGCGGAATGCGAGCAGCACAGCGCCTCTCGCCAGCCGTACCGACGCCGGAAACGCAGCATGATACTGCGGGTCGCGGTACAGGGTGCGGTGACCGAGAACGGTGATCACTGCGCGTGTCCGACAGCGTTAAAAATTGTCCCCGTCCAATATATTGCCCAGGCCGCCTAGCATCGACCCCTCGCCCTTGTTGCCGCCGCGCGACGGCACCGCCGCCAGCATCCGGCCCGCAAGACGCGAGAAGGGCAGGCTTTGCAGCCACACGGTGCCGGGGCCTGTGAGCTTGGCAAAGAACACGCCCTCGCCGCCAAAAATCATCGATTTCAGCCCGCCAACCGCCTCAACATCCATATCCACATCCGACGTCATTGCGGCCAAACAGCCGGTGTCCACATGCAACACCTCGCCGGGGGCCAGGTCTTTTCGGGTAATGGTGCCGCCCATATGGGCAAAGACCCAACCGTCGCCCGTCATGCTTTGCATGATAAAACCTTCGCCGCCAAACAGGCCGGTCATAATGCGTTTTTGAAAATGAATACCAATTTGCACTCCGCGCGCCGCGGCCAGAAAACTGTCTTTTTGGCAAATGATCTTGCCGCCATAATCCTCAAGGCGAAGCGGCACAACATTGCCCGGATAGGGCGCGGCAAAGGCGACCCGCGCCTTGCCGTGGCCTTCGTGGGTAAAGACGGTGGTAAACAGGCTTTCGCCGGTCAGCAGGCGCTTGCCCGCGCCCAAAAGCTTGTCCATGAACCCGGCCTGCTGGCCAGAGCCATCGCCGAAGACGGGGTTCATGGTGATCATCGGCGATTTGAACATCATCGCACCGGCCTCGGCAATCGCAGATTCGCCGGGGTCCAACTCGACCTCGACAAACTGCATTTCTGTGCCCTTGATCTCGTAATCGACATCGTCCGACATCGATGCCTGGCGCTGGTGCCGGTATTGCGTTTGCGCCTGTGGAATTTCTGGAATGCCGTGACTCATGGTCTCTCCCTTTAGGATATTTTTATACCTTGGATGCGTTTGTGCTGGTCCATTGCGGGATGCCCGCAAAAACGCCCCGTCTTTTTATGATTGGGCTTTGACGCCTTGACGTCAATGGGCACGAGCGCCACTTTGAGATGACCGGAAAGATCGCGCTAGTGGCTTCGCGCGCCGGATAAGGAGTGGTAATGAAAAAAATCTGGGCGGCACTGAAGGGGTCGGTAAAATTTATTCAAGGACTGGGCACTGCGGTTCTTGGGCTGTTGGTGGTGGTGGTCCTGATTGCCATGTTCACATCGGGCGGGCCAAGCGCGCCGGTAGTGGCGGACGGAACTGTGCTGGTGGTCCGCCCGAGCGGCGTTTTGGTCGAACGGCCCGAACGCGAAAGCCCGATCGAGGTTTTCTTCCGCCGCGAATTTGACCAATCGCCCCCGCCCGCATCGAGCATCCATGACCTGATGATTGCGCTGGAGCGCGCACGGACCGACGACCGGATTGTCGCTGTGCAGTTGGACACCAGCAGACTTGCCGGTGCCGGACTGGCAAACCTGCACGAAATCGCCGCCAAACTTGGTGAATTGCGCGGTGCTGGCAAGCCGATTTATGCGGTCTCTGGCTCATATAGTCAGGGCGACTTTTTGCTGGCGGCTGAAGCCAGCACTGTTTACCTAAACGATTTTGGCTCGGCCTTGATGACCGGTTACGGCATTTACCCCACTTATTATACCGGGCTGCTGGAAAAACTGGGCGTGACGGTAAATGTCTTTCGCGTTGGCACCTACAAGGCCGCAGTTGAACCCTATACCCTGACCGCGATGTCGGAGGCTGCGAAAGACGCCAATGCTGATTTTCTCGGCGACCTGTGGTCGGCTTATCTGCGCAGCGTCGGCAATGCGCGCGGGATTGCGCCGGAAGAACTGCAATCGGTGCTCGATAATTTTGACACCGCCTTTTCCAGATCGGGTGGTGATTTTGCCGACTTTGCCCTGGCCGCCGGTTGGGTTGACGAAAAATCGACCGGGCGCAGCTGGAAAGACGACATCGCCGACGCCCACGGCACAGACGGCAGCTACCGCGAAATGGGGTATCTTGACTATTTGGCGGCAACCGAACCCAAGTTGAACACCGCACCCAGCGAGATTGCGGTGATCGTCGCCGAAGGCACCATTGCCCCCGGCAAACGCCAGCCGGGCATCGCCGGTGCGGGCGATATCATCGCCGATATCCGCAAGGCTCGCCGCAACCCTGCGACAAAGGCGATCATTTTGCGGGTCGACAGCCCCGGCGGATCGCAATATGCGTCCGAGTTGATCCGCCAGGAATTGCTGGAAGCCCAAGCCGACGACATCCCGGTCATTGCATCGATGGGCCCGGTCGCCGCCTCGGGCGGGTATTGGATTTCGGCCACCGCAGACGAGATATGGGCGGCACCAACAACGATCACCGGCTCGATCGGCATTTTTGCCCTGATCCCAACCTTTGAGGGCAGCGCTGAAAAGGTGGGCGTCGCGGTGGACGGCGTCGGCACCACGCGCCTGTCGGGCGGCCTCAGCCCCTTGAAGGGCCTGTCGGACCCGATTGCATCGGTGATCCAAAGCAATATCAATCGCGGCTATGAAGACTTTTTGAGCCTTGTTGCAGGCGGGCGAAACATGGATATCGCTGAGGTGGACAAAATCGCCCAAGGCCGGGTTTGGTCGGGGACACGGGCAAAAGAGCTGGGCCTTGTTGACCATCTTGGCAGTTTTCAGCAAGCGGTCAAAGCCGCCGCCAATGCCGCGGCGGTCAATGATACCTTTGTGCTGAATTTCTACGAAGACCAGCCCAGTGCCTTTGATGCCTTTATCGACGGTTTTTTGAATGCAGCAAGCGATGTGATACCGCAAAGTCATGGGGTCAAGGCGTCGGTGGCGTCGAGGATCGCCGCAGAAGTAGAGCGCATGACGCAGCTTCTGACGCAATTCCGCGACCCCAATCATGCCTATATTCTGTGTCTGGCGTGCGAGGTGAAATGATGGTGGACCGGATCGAAAAAACCGAACAGCAATGGCGCGACGAACTGGGTGAAGCGCGCTATCAGGTGTGCCGCCTCGGCGGGACCGAACGCGCCTTTACCGGCGAATATAACGATGAAAAGCGTGAGGGTGTTTACCGCTGCGCCGCGTGCAAAACGCCGCTGTTTCTCAGCGACGCCAAATATAACAGCCGGTCGGGCTGGCCGAGCTATTTTCAGCCCGCATCGGATGATGCCATCAGCGAACACCGCGACACCAGCCACGGCATGGTGCGCACCGAGGTGAAGTGCGCGGCCTGCGACAGCCATTTGGGCCATGTGTTCCCGGACGGGCCGCCCCCGACGGGACTGCGCTATTGCATCAATAGCCTGTCGCTTGATTTTGAACCCAAGGCTTAAGGCCCCGGCCCTGCTTCAGGCCCCGGCCCTGGCGTTGCATAAATTGCAACACTGCTTCGCATTTGTTCGCGCTACCGGGGCCCCTCAAGGCCCCTTATTGTCTCCTGAAGGACGCAAACGCGCAAAAACAGGAGAATATTTATGAGCACGACAACGACGATTTTAAACATCACCGCCAGCGCCCGGACCACGGGGTCGAAAACGCGCGCATTGGCAGACGACGTGCTGGCTGAATATGCTGCTGCTGGCGAAACCACGGTGATCAGCCGCAATGTGGCGGCTGGCCTGCCTTTTGTGGATGAGGACTGGGTGGGTGCAAACTTCACCCACGAAGCCGAACGGACCCCCGACCAGCGTGCAAAACTGATGGTGTCGGATAGCCTGGTAGCCGAATTGGAGGCCGCCGATGTCGTTGTGATCGGCCTGCCGGTCTATAATTTTGGCGTCCCGGCCAGCCTGAAAGCCTGGATCGATATGGTTGCCCGCGTTGGCAAAACCTTTCGCTACACTTCGTCCGGCCCGGTTGGTTTGCTGACCGGGAAAAAGGCCATCATTGCCATGGCCTCGGGCGGCACCAAATATGGTAGTGCCATTGATTTTGCGACGCCCTATCTCAAGCACGCGCTGAGCTTTATCGGCATTCAAGACGTTACGGTTCTGGTGGCCGATGAAGCGGACGCAACCGATATCGCCGCCGCAGCAGGCACGTTGCACAACGCACAAGCGGCATAAGCACCATAACAGTTACATGGTGGTTATGCCGTACACAATCGCCCCGGTCAGCACCGAGGTGAGGAAAAACACATACCCCACCCACAAAAATCCTGCCTTAAGGACGGCCCGAATCCACCCCTGATTCTGGCCGACCTTAAGGGCGATGATCAGATAAAGCGAACTGCCACCCCAGAAAACCAAGCCCATGGTGGGGCCGTCCCACTGGCCCGCAAAGGCGATAAACATCAGCATCAACAGGAAAAGAAAGCTGTGAAAATGCAGCGAAAACACCAGCTGATGCAGGTAGACGCGCCGTCCACCCCAATGGGTGACGCGCAGCATCAGGGCAAAGAGCGGCATCAACCCAAATAACGCGATGGGCAGCCAGTCGTTGAAAAGCTCGTTAAAGGCGTCCGGGCGCTCGAGAATGCGGACAATATTTTGCAACAGTGCCTCATCGGTACCGTCTGCCCGGTTGTTGGCGATGAAAGCGGCGGCGTCTTCCTCGGTAAAACCGCGCTTGACGTCGCGGTCAATCGGCACAAATGCCCCTACGCTGATATCATAATTGCCAAACTGGATACCGGCGAAGCTCAGGTCGGTGTCGCCAAAGTTAATGTTGAGATCCTTGCCGTCATCATCCAACAGGGCATCTTCCATGGCCGCCAGATTTCCAAGATTTCTGATGATGGCCGTCCCCATCGCCTGGCGCACCAGATTTTGCGGCCCGGCATCCCCTGCCTCGGTCAACATCCGATTATAAATGCGCAAGGCTTGACGTCTTTCAGCCTCCTCAACCCCGGCGAGCGCATCGCGGAGATTATCCGGCACCTCGGCCATGATGGTGGCGTAATCCTCGTCGCTCAGTGTGACCTCGAGTGCAGGCGGGGCGGGTACGCTGCCGGCCGCACTGCCGCCTGACTCCGGGCTGCGCTGGTCGACAGGCGTTGATGGTTGCTCTTGCGGTTGAACGGTTTCATCGGCGCTACCCCTATGCGTTGATGTCTCTGCCGCCACCTCGCCATCCTGTGTAACCGCGCCGTCTGCGCTGGTTGCCGCCTTGGGGACGACGGCAAGATCAAAAATCGCCACATTGGAGACACTCAGGATGAGGAAAAACAGCACCGATACAGCGAGATACAGCTTCATCGGCATGACATAGCGCGCCCGCTGGCCCGACATAAAGGACCGGGTCAGGCCGCCCGGCACCACGATCAGCATGATCAGCGATTTGATAATCCGGCTATCGGCGGAAAAAACATCGTCCAATATCTCTGCCAGCATCGACCAGATGGGTAGGCGGACATCGCCGTCCCTTTGCCCGCACACATGGCAAAATGGCCCACCAAGGATCGCGCCGCAATTCATACACGTTAGTCGGCCTTCGGCGTCGCGGCGCGCGCGCGACTTCTTGATCCGGCTGAGCCGGGCGAGCCGCTGGCGCTTTTGCAGTGGCTTTAAAAGTTGCATCCCACTTCCCCCGGCCTATTCCCCCGGCCTACGCCCCCGGCCTAAGTCCCTGGCCTAAGTCCCTGGCGCGGTGAGTTTACGTCTCGGCCAACACTTTATCAGAGACAAATGGATTGGTCGCGCGTTCGATACCAAAGGTCGACAGCGGCCCGTGCCCGGGCACAAAGGTAACCGTATTGCCCAAAGGCCAAAGCTTGGTTGTGATGGAGGCAATCAGGTCGCTGTGATTGCCGCGCGGAAAATCGGTGCGCCCAATCGACCCTTTGAAGATCACATCGCCGACAAAGGCGACATCTTTGTCGCGCTCATAAAACACGATATGGCCCGGCGTATGGCCGGGGCAGTGATAGACCGACAGCGTCACATTGCCGAAGGTGACCGTGTCCCCCTCGTCGAGCCACTGGTCGGGGGTGCAATTGCGCAAACCCGACAGCCCGTACTGCGCGGCGTGGTCTTCGATCTGATCGAGCCAAAACTTGTCGTCCCGGTGCGGGCCGATGATCGGCAGTCCCAGCTTTTCTTTAATGTCGGCAGCACCGCCCGCATGGTCCAGATGGCCGTGCGTCAACAACAGTTTCACCAATGTGATGCCGTGCTCTTTCACCACCTCCAGGATCTGGTCAACATCGCCGCCGGGGTCAACCAGAACACCTTCCATCGTCTCGTCGCACCACACGACGCTGCAATTCTGCTGAAGCGGTGTGACCGGAACAAGCTGAGCTTTCATCATGGGGTCGGTGTCCTTTTTTGTGCTGCATTGCACCCTATCGCTGGCCGCACGGGACCGCAAGACCGCTGGCAGCGCTTATCACGCAGCGTCATCTGGCGTCTTATGCCGCCGCGGTGCTCGACCCGCTACCCTTGTCACATGCGGCCGCGACGATCTGCCCGTCAGAGTCAACCGAGTCAGAATCAACCGGCTACCAAAACGCTGTGTTTGTCAAAACGCCCTAGTCCATGACCGCTCATTCAGGGCACCCGTGATGCACGGCGTTTGTGACTTTTTTGCGCAGCACCGATTTTGGCGCCAAGCTGCGGCATATTTGCAAAAAATCATTAATGCATTGAAATTATTATAAATTTTTCTTTTTCACGATCTGTTTTGCAATCGGTTCCAGCGCTTTGGAGAGGCCGAACTCTTATTGTCATATTCACGAAAGCGAACTGCAAGAAAAGAGTAATAATCCCCCTCTATGCCAGTGTGCGTCGCGTGACCTGCATTAGGGCTGCAGTGTGTACGCGCTCTGATTTTTTAATCTGCAACCTACGCGGGGAACATCATGACAACCAAGTCGATGAAGGCTGTCCTTCTCGCTGCTAGTGCGACACTTGCGCTGGCAGCATGTGGCGATAGCTCCACTGAATTAGCATCACCGGGCACGGTTTCACCGGCTCCAGCACCGGCGCCTGCTCCGGCTCCGGCACCGGCTCCAACGCCGACACCGACGCCGACACCGGCCCCGTCGACTGCGGAATGTCCAACGGGCACCACCCCGGACCCCGTCTTTGCAGGCACATCGCCGCTACAGTGCTCGGTTCCTTCCGAAATTCTGGCTGACCTGACCCTGACCGCACGCGACGTGAACGACGTTGACGACGTGATTTACAACATCCGCGGCGCAACGGTTGTCGGTACCGACGCGGGCCCCGATGCGGCGAACCCGGCGGCGGGCGCTGTGTCGGCGACGCTGACCATTGAACCTGGCGTCACCGTTTATGCGGCTGACCCCAACGCTGCGCTGTTTGTGTCGCGCGGGTCGCAAATCAATGCGGTCGGCACAGCGGACGCACCGATTGTCTTTACCTCGCTTTTTGACCTTGGCTTTGCCGACGAACTGGGCGTGACCCTGACTGGTGCGCGCGCAGCTGGTTTTTCTGGCCCGACGCTGTCTGAGCCCTTTACCGCCGAGTGGGGCGGTGTGGTGATCAATGGCCGCGCGGTCCTGAACGTCTGCGACCAGGGCAATGCGGGCGCGCTGCCGTGTGAGGCCGACGGCGAAGGCGGCTCAGGCCTTTACGGCGGCAATGACGACGCAGACTCGTCGGGCACGCTGCAATTTGTTCGCGTCCAATATGCCGGTATTCAGTTCAGCGCGCTTGACGAGCTGAACGGCATCGCCTTCCAGGGCGTGGGGAACGGTACGACGCTGGAAAATATCCAAACCTTTAACTCTGCCGATGACGGGATCGAGTTTTTTGGCGGCACGGTTGACGCACGCAATGTGGTAGTGACCGGCGCTGGCGATGACAGCATTGACTGGACCGAAGGCTGGCGCGGGCGCATGCAGGGCGCCATTGTCATCCAGAACCCCAACACCTTTGCTGACCGCGGCATCGAGGGCGACAGCTTTGGCGACGGCAACGACTTTTTGCCACGCGCGCAGCCAATGATTTCCAACTTCACCTTTGTTGGTAACGGCGGCAATGATGGCATCCTGATCCGCGAAGGCTCAGGTGCAAACCTGTTCAACGGTGTTGTCACCGGCGATTTTGACAGCAGCTGCCTGGACTTCTCGGACACGGCAACACTGGCTCAGGTTGGCACCGATGTGCTGACCGTCGACAGCATGCTGTTTGATTGCACAGGCCCCGCGCTCGACGGCGATGTAGACTTGGCGGCACTCGGCGCAACCAATGTCGTGACCGACAATGCAGCGTCGCTTTCGGCGCTCTTTATCAACGGTGCGGCTGAAAATGCGGTGCCGGTTGCGACCGTCCCGAATGACGGTTTCTTCGTTCAGCCAACCGCAATTGGCGCGGTTGCCTCGACCGATGCGGCGGACAACTTCACCCTGGGTTGGACCCTGGGCCTGAACGAAGCTGCTGGCTGTCCCGTGAGTTCAAACACCACCGTCAATGCGAACGGCGAGTGCGTGATTTCGGGCACCATCACCAGCGACCTGACGCTGAACGCGGGGCCTGACTATGTGCTTGACGGCGCGGTCTTTGTCGGGATTGACAGCGGCCCGGACGCCGCCGCACCAACGTCAACCGGTGTATCAGCCACACTGACGGTTGATGCCGGTGTGACGGTTCGTGCCAATGCGCAGGCGGCGTTGTTCGTGACGCGCGGTTCGCAAATCTTTGTCAACGGGACGGCGTCCAGCCCGGTTGTGTTCACAGCCAATGTTGATGCGCCAGACTTCGACACCGACACGGCGCTTTGGGGCGGCCTGACCATGAACGGTCGCGCGGTTCTGAACGTCTGTGATCAGGGCAATGCTGGTCCTCTGCCATGTGAAGCTGAGGGTGAAGGCGGTTCGGGCACGTACGGCGGTAACGACGACACCGACTCGTCGGGCGCGGTTCGCTTTGCGCGGATCGAGTTTGCCGGCATCCTGTTCAGCGCGCTGGACGAGTTGAACGGCTTTGCTCTGCAGGGTGTTGGCTCGGGCACGGTTCTGGAAAATATCCAGATCCACAACGCAGCTGACGACGGGATCGAGTTCTTCGGCGGTGCTGTTGATGCTAAAAACCTGGTTGTGACCGGCGCGTCGGATGACAGTATCGACTGGACCGAAGGCTGGCGCGGGCGCATTCAAAACGCCATCGTCATCCAGAACCCAAGCGTTCAGGCTGACCGCGGGATCGAAGGCGACAGCTTTGGCGACGGCAATGACTTCCTGCCGCGCGCATTGCCGACCATTTCCAACATCACCTTTGTTGGGGCTGGGTCCACGTCGAACGACGGTGTGCTGATCCGCGAAGGCTCGGGTGTAAACCTGTCGAACGCGGTGATCACCGGCGAATTTGATGGCGGCTGTCTGGATATCAGCGACACGGCAACCATCGCGCTTGTTGGGTCATCGTCGCTGACGTTTGACAGCATGCTGCTTGATTGCCCAACCGTTGCAGGCGGCGCCAACAATCCGTTCGACACGGACGCCGCTGCTGCTGTGGCGCTGGGCTCGAACATTGTTGTCGA
>JASBSO010000053.1 GCA_030148905.1 Kordiimonadaceae bacterium
CGCTTGTTCATAGTCCATACGGTTGCTTGCATCCTGCATGGCATCGGCAAAGCGTTTTTGGATATGCGTGGTGCGGCCCTCCAAAAAGGCGCGCGTGTCGCGCACCAGGTCTTGGTAGTCATCGGCCTTGATCTTGTCCACGCACGGGCCAGCACAGCGCTTGATCTGGTACAGAAGGCACGGACGCGTCCGGCTCTCCAGCGTGGCGTCCGAGCACGACCGCAATTGAAACACCTTTTGCAAGGTGTTCAGGGTCCGGTTGACTGCTCCTGCACTGGCAAAGGGGCCATAATAAACCCCGTCCTTGCGTTTGGCGCCGCGGTGCTTGGTGATTTGCGGCCAGGGGTGGTCGCTGCGCAAATGGATATAGGGAAAGGATTTGTCGTCCTTCAGAAGGACATTATAGGGCGGTTTGTATTTTTTGATCAGCGACGCTTCGAGCAGCAGTGCCTCGGCCTCGGTGCGGGTGGTCACAAGCACCATCGACCGCGCCCGCGACACCATTTTCAAAATTCGGGTCGAAAGCTGTTTGGCGTGGGCATATGAGGTAATCCGTGCCTTCAGGTTTTTGGCTTTGCCGACATACAGCACCTCGCCCGCATCATCCAGCATCCGGTATACCCCCGCGCTTGTGGGCGCGGTTTTGACCACTGCGCGAATGGTCGCGATACCGGTTTCCAGAGTTTTGGGCAGGGTGGAAATGGTGTTTCTCGATTACAACACTAGGGGTGAAAAAGGTCGCTGACTTTCTTATAGCGACCCCGCTACCCAGAGATCAATCAGCACAACGCGCCCATTTCCTAGGGTTTTGATGTTTTCCACCAGTGCTGTGGATAAGTCTGTGCGTAAAAGCTTGGCGTTGGCTGCAACCACGCTGTAACACTACGCTTTATCCATTCTGCATAAAATTTAGGCATATTTTTTAAGTCTTTGAAAAATAACAAAAAAATTAAATTCTAATAGAGAAAATACCCGCGATAAATTTGTAATCTTGATCACTGGGTCAAGCTATGACTTGACGCGATTCGGTGTGCACAACTGACCGCAAATTGCTGGCATATGCCTCTGTTACGTGTGGGGAGCGGTCGAATATGCCCGGCTCCAGTGCAGTTCCACCCCCACGGCGTCGGCTGCGGTAATTGCATCTGGTTTTTCAACGCTGAGGCAAATGGCCGAAATGCGCGGGTCGCGGGCTAGCGCATCGATAACCTGACGTCCAAGCGTTTCGACCAGACCAACATGACCGCGCTTGATAATGTTCTCAATCACGGTCACCGCATCCTGGTAGCAGACAACATGCGCATGCTGATCGGCTGCGCCGTCCGCTCCGACGCCGTCGGCATTTTCGACATCCATGGTGATGGAAAATCGCAGGCGCTGCGGCGTGTCATGCTCGTGCGCCCACACGCCGATCAGGGCTACGGTCTCATAGTCGCGCACAAACACCCGCATTTTGGTTTGCCCCGGTGCAGGATAGTGCAACACGCTGGTGGTTTCACGGGCGTCGGTCATGATGTTGCAAACTCAATATCGGGTGTTTGCCAGGCCAGGTGCTGACCGCCGTCAAGCGCGATCATCTGCCCGGTGACGGACGGTGCCGAGAGGAAAAAATCAATCGCACGGACAAATTCCTCCAATTTGGGCCCTTGCCCGAGCGGGACGGCGGCGGCTTCCTGCACGAACTGACTGGCATCCTGAAACGGGTTGGCGAGTGTCGGCCCGGGCCCGATCGCATTGACCCGAATAGCAGGCGCCAGCGCCTGTGCCAGGGTCTGGGTGAGGGTCCACAGAGCCGATTTGGAGGCCGTATAGCTGATGAATTGCGGATTGAGCCGCCACACGCGCTGATCGATGATATTGATCACCAGCCCGCGGCGGCGCCCAATATTTTGCGCCAGGCTTTGCGCCAGCAGCAGTGGTGCGCGCGTGTTCACGGCCAAATGCTGGTCAAAGCGCTCGGCTGTGATGTCACCGATCTGATCCTGTTCGAAAACCGAGGCATTGTTGATCAATATCTGGATTGGGCTGTCCAGCTTTTCGGCGGCGCGCGGGATAAGCGTACTCACCTGATCGCCGTCATTCAGGTCGCCGCTGATCGCGGTGGCGTTACATCCCTGATGGCGCAGCGTGTCCACCAGCTCGACGGCAACGGTTTCGCTGCGGTTATAATGGATGGCGACCGGATGCCCGGCCTGGGCATAATGCTCGGCCAAAAAGCGTCCAATACGCTTGGCAGCCCCGGTGATGAAAAGTGCCGGTTTTCTCATGGAGCCGACCTTAAGCCGTTTCCATCGGGTGCGCATCCCCCAGAAGCAGAATATAGATCACATAGCCTGCCAGCATGGCGGCACCGGTTGCCCGACCGATCATGCCGCGCTGGCGAATGAAGGGGACAAGAAGCGCGCTGCTGGCCAGCATCACCGGCAGGTCAAAGAGCATAAAAGCGTCCGAAATCGGGATGGTGCCAACAAGGGCCGTACCGCTCAAAATCGCCAGGACATTAAAGATGTTGGAACCGATGACATTGCCAATGGCCACGTCCAGATGGCCGCGCCATGCAGCGGCAAGCGAGGTGGCCAGTTCGGGCAGGCTGGTGCCAATGGCAATGAGCGTCAGGCCGATGACCGCCTCGGACACATGGAAGGCGCGGGCAATGTCGACAGCACCGTGCACCAAAAGGTCCGCACCGATCGGCAGACCGATCAGCCCCAAAACCACGAACAGCCCGGCCTTGGTCACCGAATCGCCCTGCGCGGCCTCGGCCAGGTCTGCTGCCGCTGGGTCGCGGGCTCCCATCGCGTGGGTCAGCGACCAGTAGATAAAGCCCGCAAAGCCCGACAGCAGAATAATCGCCTCAACCTTACCGATGGCGCCGCGTGTGAGCCCGATGAGAAAAAGCGCCACACTGCCCGCCAGCATCACCGAAAGATTGCGGCCCAGACGCGGGGCCGAGCACACCACAGGGCGCAAAATGGCTGGCAAGCCCACGACCAACAGAACATTGGCGATATTGGAACCAACCACATTGCCCAGAGCCAGGTCGGGCACCCCGTTCAACACAGCGTTGACGCCCACCAACAGCTCGGGCAGCGACGTTCCCATCGCCACCACGGTCAGGCCAATAACAACGGAGGACACCCCAAGCCCGGTTGCCAGACGTACAGCACCGCGCACCAAAATATCGCCAGCAGCAACAAGTAAAACCAAACCGGCAATGACTGACACAATCGAGAGAATCAAAATTTTCTTCCGGTTTGGTACGCGTTAAACATCACATATAGGCACCGGCACCAGCCAAACAAAGGTCAGCCGCCGAATACAATGGTGGAGGCTTATCAATAGCCGCGGTTCCGGTCCAGCACCAATGGCGGTTTTTCACCGCTTTCCATCAGGCGGATCGTCTCAACCACATAATTCGCCGCCGACAGCGGCCGCGTGATCGCCGCGATATGCGGAGTGACCAAAACCTTCGGGTTGCGCCATGCGGGATGGTCCGCAGCGAGAGGCTCGGTGTCAAAGACATCAAGCATGGCACCGGCCAGATGGCCGCTGTCGATGCACGCCAGCAGGCCGTCCAAATCCACCAGTCCGCCGCGCCCGGCGTTCACCACATAGCCGCCCTCGGGCATGTGCGTCAGGCTTTCTGCGTTCAACAGATGGCGTGTCGCATCGGTGCCGGGCAGCAGGCCGACAACCACGCGGCTCGCCGCCAGAAATCCGGCGAGGTCGCCCGTGCCGGTAAAATGGGTGACGCCGTCCTCGGCAGGTTTTGAGGTGCGCGACCATGTGTTGATGGGATATCCCATCGGCTTTAGCGCATCCGCCACCGCACGGCCCAGCGCGCCGTAGCCCATCAACCCAACTGGCGTTTCGGCCGCAGCGGGGGCAAAATAGCGTTTCCATGTCGCAGTGCTTTGGTCGGCGATGAACTGATACAGCCCGCGCTGATAGGCCAGCACCGCCATCAGCACATATTCGCGCATGCCTTCCTTCAGCCCGTCGTCGCCCATGCGCACAACCGTCAGATCATCCGGCAGGCTCGGGTCGCGGGTCAGATGATCCACCCCAGCCCCCATCGAGATCACCGC
>JASBSO010000058.1 GCA_030148905.1 Kordiimonadaceae bacterium
TGATGGTCACCTTCGGCAATGCCACCGGCCCGGTACCGCCGGTGCCGCCCGCGCGGCTTGCCCAAGGCGGGTCGCTGTTTCTCACCCGCCCGACGCTGATGGACTATGCCGCCACGCGCGATGATCTGTTGCTGTCTACAAAAACGCTCTTTACAGCGGTCGAGGCGGGCCATGTGCGCCCCACCATCCGCCAGCGCTATGCGCTGAAGGATGCGGCACAGGCGCATAAAGATCTGGAAGCCAGAAAAACACGGGGCCAGAGCATCCTTCTGCCCTGACCCCGTATTTGCTTTGGTTTTTTGGCCTTAGCGGCCGCTGGTGACCGGCATCAGGTCTTTGAGCGCCACAACGGTGGCTTCAACGCCTGAGGGCACGGCTTCATCAGGACTGACATAAAAGATCGGGCTGTGATGCGATGGGACCGGCTTGCCGCCGTTTTGCTCGGCCTCAAGGTCAGCCTTGGGCGTACCGCCCACCTGGAAATAGACCGACGGGATATAGGGGTTTTCGGTAAAGAAAGCAAAGTCTTCACCGCCCATGCCGTCACGGGCAAAGTCCGGGTTGAAACGGTCGCCCAGCTCCTCAGCCCACACGGCCTTGAGGCGCCGCGCCAGCGCCGGGTCGTTGGCGGTCACCGGAATGCCGCCCACAACCTCAACCCGCACGGGGTTGTCAGCAGGCAGGCCCATGGCTTCGCCCGTATTCACGGCAATACGGCGGATGCCGTCCAACAGTTTTTTGCGGGTTTCCTTGCTGTCAGAGCGTACGGTCAGCTCCAGCCGCGCTTCCTCGCCGATGACATTGCGCTTGTTCCCGGCCTTGAACACCCCCACGGTCACCACACCGGGTTCGCGCGGGCTGAGCGTGCGGCTGGTGATGGTTTGCAGGTTCACCACGATCTGGCTGCCGATCACCACGGGGTCGATGCCCTTGTGCGGGCTGGCCCCGTGCGCGCCGACACCGGGTACGATGATGTCGACGCTGTCGACGGCGGAGTAAGCCGCCCCCTCGGAGGCGACGACCACACCGGCTTCAAGCCCGGCGGCCACATGGAAAGCGAGCGCATAGTCGGGCGTGCCGAAGCGCTCCCAAATATTATCGTCTTTCATCGCCTTGGCACCGGAGACTTTCCATTCCTCTGCCGGTTGGCCGATCAGCATCAGCGTGCCCGACCATTCATCCCGGCGCGCCGCCATGGCCCGGCCCGTGCCCACCAGCGAGGTGATATGCACGTCGTGCCCGCAGGCGTGCATCACCGGAAATTCCTGCCCGTCGTCGTTGACCTGCACCGCGTTCGAGGCATAGGGAATGTCTACCAATTCCTTGACCGGCAGGCCGTCCATATCGGCGCGCATCGCCACCATCGGCCCGTCGCCGTTTTTCAGGATCGCCACAATGCCGGTGCGCCCCACGCCTTCGGTTACCTCAAACCCGACCGCGCGCAGCTCTTCGGCAATGCGGGCAGCGGTTTTGGTTTCAACAAAGCTCAGCTCAGGGTGGCTGTGAAAATGCTTGTAAAGGTCAGCAAGATGACCCGTATAGTCAGCCGCGACCGACTGTTTGAGGCCGCCGTCGGCAGCGGCACCCAGGCTGAAGGCCGCCCCAGCCAGCAGCGCGGGTATGATTTTGGACAGGCGCATGAAATTCCCCTCTCGGCAGTAGACTCAACACGAAAGATGCGACGCTAAGCAGGATTTTCGCCCCGCGCAAGGGGCAAGGCGAAACCAAAGCGCAGGGCGCAGCCTATTTCAGCGCGAATTTCGCGTAGATGGTAACCGAGACGGACTGCTCGTCTGGTGCCAGGACAAGCCTTGGGGCTGATTCTGCAACGTCAGCAACCCGCGCACCGGTGATGGTAAGTTGCTCCAATTGCCCAGACGGTGTTTCGCGATATGTTCCCGAAATTTTATCCTGCAGGTCAAAGGGGATGCGGTGCGTGTTCACCCCGCTTTCCTCAATAATCTCCACATCGCCCAATCGTGCATTGGCCCCGCCGGCATAGGTTTCTGCCCTTCTGCGCGCGGCTTCAATAGCCAGAGATCGTGCTTTGGCGTAAAGCGCATCGGTTGATGGAAATGCAAACCCAATCGACGCCCGAATGCCCATGATCTTTTCGGTTAACCCGGGGTAAAAGGCTTCGACGGCGGCTTTGTCGGGGAAGTCGAAGGTGAGCGATTGCCGGGCTTCAAAGCCAGAGGTGATATGGTCGCCGTCCGTAAACCGCCGCCGATCTTCAAAAGAATTGAGCGACACATCGCTGGTGGTAAAGCGGATCTCATCGCCAAAGGTCTGTCGGATTTCTGCGACAATCGCCGCGACCTTTTCGATATGCTGGCGGCTGGCAGTGGCGCTGTCTTTCGCGCGCTCGGCCACCGTAACCCGCAGTTTCACCAGGCTTGGAACCGCCTTCGCCTCGCCCACACCGACCACGGCGACATAGGCGTCGTCGTCGGCTTCAACCGAACACGCTGATATGATCAAAAGCCCCAAAACAAGACGCAGCATCGACCATCCTCCCCTTTGATGATGCTCAAGAGCTTCGCCGATGATCACGGCAGGATCAAGGCGGATGGGAGACAATCTTTAATCGTCACCCTGAACGTGATTCAGGGTCCATTTTGTCGCTATTTGAAATACGCACCCTCACCCTTCGACAGGCTCAGGGTGAGGATAGATGTCGGATGAAGTCCGACATAATGGGAATAGAGAATTGGGCCCAGCCCTCTAATTGTTCATCTGCTGGAAGAAGTCGTCGTTCGTGGGGGCGTCCTTCAGCTTGCCGAGGAGGAACTCCATCGCATCAACGGTGCCCATCGGCGTAAGGATACGGCGCAGCACCCACATTTTGGACAGCGTCGCCTGATCAACCAGCAATTCTTCCTTCCGCGTGCCGGATTTGAGGATATCGATCGCCGGGAAGACGCGCTTGTCGGCGACCTTACGGTCGAGCACGATCTCGGAGTTGCCGGTGCCCTTGAACTCTTCAAAGATCACCTCGTCCATGCGGCTGCCGGTTTCAATCAGCGCGGTGGCGATGATGGAGAGCGACCCGCCCTTTTCGATATTGCGCGCCGCCCCGAAAAACCGCTTGGGGCGCTGCAGCGCGTTGGCATCGACGCCGCCGGTGAGCACCTTGCCCGACGACGGCACCACCGTGTTATAGGCGCGCGCCAAGCGGGTGATGCTGTCCAGAAGGATCACCACATCATGGCCGTGTTCGGTCAGGCGCTTGGCCTTTTCGATGACCATTTCGGCCACCTGCACGTGGCGCTGGGCGGGTTCGTCAAAGGTCGAGGACACCACCTCGCCTTTCACCGAGCGCTGCATGTCGGTCACCTCTTCGGGCCGTTCGTCGATCAACAGCACGATGACATAGCATTCGGGGTGATTTTTGGTGATCGACTTGGCGATATTTTGCAGCAGCACGGTTTTCCCGGTGCGCGGCGGGGCCACGATCAATGCCCGCTGGCCTTTCCCAATGGGTGACACCAGGTCAATCACGCGCGACGATTTGTCTTTCAGCGTCGGGTCTTCGGGGTCAAGCTTGATCCGCTCATCAGGGTAAAGCGGCGTCAGATTATCGAAATGCACCTTGTGCTTGACCGCCTCAGGCTCTTCGAAATTGATCATCGACACCTTCAGGAGCGCGAAATAGCGTTCGCCGTCCTTGGGTGCGCGAATTTGCCCTTCGACCGTGTCGCCGGTGCGCAGGCCAAAGCGGCGGATCTGCGACGGGCTGACATAGATATCATCCGGCCCCGGCAGATAGTTGGCCTCGGGCGAGCGCAAAAACCCGAACCCGTCCGACAGAATTTCGATCACCCCGCCGCCCGAAATTTCCTGATCATCGTCGGCCATCTGTTTCAGGATGGCGAACATCATGTCCTGACGGCGCAGGGTGGATGCGTTTTCAACCCCCTTTTCCTCAGCCAGCGCCTGCAGCGCGTCTGGGGCCATTTTTTTCAAATCCTGAAGATGCATGGGATATTCCTAAAAATTCTAATGAGATGGGCCGGTGATGGGAGGCAAGATGAGGTCAATGTCGAACCAAGATCCATGATCTGCGTTGAAAACGCCTGTCAGACTTTTGGGTTCCGCCCCGAGAACGCATCATATCAACAGCCCTAATCGGGCGCGCATGATGTCTTGTGATTGGAAGGCAATAATAGATGCGACCCCCTGCCAGGGCATCACGCGCTTAATTCTACGCGATCAGTAGGAAAAGTCAATTCAGCCTGGTGGTGAATTTTTAACCGGGATGTCAAACAGCCTCAGCGGCAATAGACCTGTACCACTTTCAAAAGGGCCGAACGATCACCAGAATAACAACCAGAATGATGAAAAGTGCAGGCACCTCATTGGCAATGCGGTAAAACCGCGTGGACCGCGACCGGTCGCCCGCCGCCAGCGCCTTGCGCCAGCGCGACAGCACCGCATGAAAACCCGACAGGATCAGCACCAACAGCAATTTGGCGTGCAACCCTCCCCCCGCACCCAAGCCGATATTGGCAACCAGTGCGAGGCCGGCAATCCACGCCACCATCATCGCCGGGTTGATGATGATGCGCATCAGCCGCGCTTCGCGTTCGATCCACAGTGCATCCTCATCGCTGCCTGCTACCGATTCCACATGATAGGCAAAAAAGCGCGGCAGCATGAACATCCCCGCCATCCAGAAAATGACAAAGATGATGTGCAAGGCTTTCACCCACAGATAAGCACCGCCCAAAAAGCCTTCCATGCCTTATCTCCTAAATGCTTTGATCTGTTCGCTGAGCGCGGCCACATGCGCCACTGGTGTGTGGGGGACGAACCCGTGCCCCAGATTGAACACATGCGCCCCGCCCGAAAGCGAGGTTAAAATACGCTCGGCTTCGCGGTGCAAAGCGTCGCCGCCCGCCACCACCATATAGGGGTCGAGATTGCCCTGCACCGGCAATTTTGCCTGCAAGGCCTGCGCCTGTTTTGTCGACACACCGGTGTCGAGCCCGATCGCGGTAATGCCGGTCCCGGCTGCATAAGTCTCGATCTGCGAGCCCGCCAGGCGCGGAAACCCGATAATCGGCACCTCGGCGTGCTTGGCGCGGATGCGGGCAACAATCTCTTTGGCGGGCTCTAAGACCCATGCAGTAAAGGCGGGCTCGGGCAGGGCGGCGGCCCAGCTGTCAAAAATTTGCACCGCGTCGGCACCTGCGTCAATCTGCGCGATCAGATAATCCGCCGTTGCATCCACCACCAGCGCCAGCATATCGCCAAACAGCGCCGGGTCACCGTAACCCAGCGTGCGCGCCGCGCCGTGGTCGCGACTGCCTGCCCCTTCGATCATATAGGTCATCACCGTCCACGGCGCACCGGCAAAGCCAATCAGCGCCACCTCTGCGGGAAGGTCAGCGCGGACGCGGCGAACGGTTTCATAGATCGGCGCCAGATGGCTGTGGAGGTTGGCGCGGCTGAGGGCTGCATAGCCTGCGCGGTCGGATATCGGCTCAAGCTCTGGCCCAACGCCAGGCGTAAACCAGGTTTTTTGCCCCAGCGCATCAGGGATCACCAAAATATCGGCAAACAAAATGGCGGCATCCATGCCAAAGCGGCGAATGGGCTGCAGCGTGACCTCGCTGGCATGGTCGGGGCTGTAACAAAATTCAAGGAAGCTGTTGGTCTGTGCCCGCACGGCCTTGTATTCGCTCAGATAGCGCCCGGCCTGGCGCATGAACCAGAATGGCACACGCTCGGATGGATTGCCGGTCAACGTTTCAAGAAAAAGTTTTTTGGTCATTGGCCCTGCACGTCAGAAGTTTTCCCATACTCCCCTAACATATAAATATATTTAATAAAGGATGGTGGTTGTTTGTTGGGCCTGTGAATATTGGGGATGAAAACTTTTCCACAAGCTTATCCACGCTCTATTCCATTGGTTTCATACGCAAGAACCGCCGGAGAATCGCCGATCGCGTGAGAAGAGTCGATATCATCGACTCGCGGTGGACTGGCAGGTGCTACCGAATCATCCGGCGCAGAATTCTGCCCTGTATCCGACTGTATCACCGGATGTTGTCCAACATGTCTGTTTCCTGTGGGAAAGCGGACAATCTCTCGGGACAAAGTCATGAAGAGCGGGTATGACTGAGAGCATGGGGCAGAGTGTCGCATTTATACAGAAGTTATCCACACAGTATTGATCACACTGTACCGCCCGTTTCTATCATGTCACAGACAAGGATCACCCAATGCCCACTGGCGATGCGCCCTTTCATATCCATCTGGTCTCGGATTCAACCGGGGAAACATTGGAAGCCATTGCATCGGCGGCCTTGGTGCAGTTTGAAGGTGTGGATATCAACCGCCATTTCTGGCCGCTTATTCGCACGCCGATGCAAATGCAGAATGTGATGGCAGATATTTGCGACCAGCCGGGCCTGGTGATGTACACGCTGGTCAATCCCGATATCCGCCGCGCGCTGGAGGACGGCTGCGAAGCCGCCCAGCTGCCGATGTTGTCGATCCTCGACCCGGTGATTTCCACGCTGGCCGGCTTTTTGGGGCGCGAGGCATCGCACCGGGTTGGCCGCCAGCATATGATGGACAGCCATTATTTTGACCGTATTGACGCGCTGCACTTCACCATGGCGCATGATGACGGCCAACTGCCCGGCGAATTGGAGGCCGCTGACATCATTTTGGTGGGGGTGTCGCGCACCTCAAAAACCCCGACCTCGATCTATCTGGCCAACAAGGGCTATAAAACTGCGAACATTCCCTTTGTGCCGTCGGTGCCGCTTCCTGATGAGCTCAACCATATCAAAAACCGCTTTGTTGTTGGGCTGACCACAAGCCCCGAACGGCTGGTGCAAATTCGCACCAACCGGCTCAGATCCTTAAACGAAGATCAGGAAGGCGCCTACACCGACATCGCTCAGATCGAGGAAGAGGTCAAAGCCTGTCGCCGCTATTGCAGCGAGCGCGGATGGCCGGTTATCGATGTGACCCGCCGCTCGATCGAAGAAACGGCGGCTGCTATCCTTGGCCGCTATCAAAGCTGGCTTGACCGGTCTTAAGGCGCCCATGTCGCTTATTCTGGCATCCACCAGCCCCACCCGGCGGCAGCTTTTGTCGGCGGCTGGGCTCGCGTTTGAAGCGGTCGCACCCATGGTGGACGAAGACGCAATCAAACACGGCCTTGTGGCCGAGGGCGCGCCGCCGCCGCATATTGTTGACGCACTGGCTGAAGCCAAGGCGGTTTCGGTATCGCACAGCCACCCTGACGCCGTGATCATCGGCGGCGATCAGATTTTGGTCCATAGAGGGCGGCTTCTCTCAAAAGTGACAAACCGCCAGGCCGCGGCCGCGACGTTGCAAGCCCTGAGCGGTGATCGGCACAAACTGATGTCGGTGGTGGTGATGGTCCGGGGCGGGCGGTGTCTGTGGCGTCATATGGAAACCGTTACGCTGGATATGCACAGCCTCAGCGAAGACGAGATCAGCGGATATCTTGATGCGGTGGGCGAAGCTGCCTACGCTAGCGTTGGATGTTATCAGCTGGAGGGGATCGGTGCGCAGCTTTTTGCCCGGGTCGACGGCGACTATTTCTCGGTTCTGGGCTTGCCGCTTCTGGCCCTGTTGACGCAGCTTAGACATATGGGAGCACTCCGTGATGCCTAGCGCCAGCATCGGGCCAAACACCAAGGCCTTTGTTATTGGTCATCCGATTGCCCATTCCTTGTCGCCAGTGTTGCAGGGTCACTGGCTGAACGCGGCTGGGATTGACGGCGACTATACGGCGCTGGATGTTGCCCCCGATGATCTACCACATTTTGTGTTTCAGGCGCGCGACGCCGACATTGCCGGCTTTAATGTGACCTTGCCGCATAAAGAGGCGATCATGGCGCATCTGGACAAGGTGGCCCCCATGGCGCAGGACATCGGTGCGGTGAACACGGTTGTGCGCTCGCCCGCAGGCCAGCTGACCGGGTTCAACACTGACGGCCTTGGCATGATGGCGCATCTGAAAGCCGTGGTGCCCGACTGGCCCATCGACCGACCGATATTGGTCATTGGCGGTGGCGGCGCGGCGCGGGCGGCGGTGGCAGCCGCGCGGACCACAATGGCGCCCTTTATCATGCTGACCAACCGTACGCGCGAACGCGCCGAGGTGATCTCACAAGATATCGGCATCGGTCGGGTGACGGTGGTGGATTGGGAGAACCGGGACGATGCGGTCGCGGGTGCCGGTCTCATCATCAATGCCACATCGCTTGGGATGGCGGGTGCACCGCCTTTGGAGGTTAATCTCGGCGCTGCCGCAGCCGACAGCGTTGTCTATGATATGGTGTACCGACCTTTGAAAACCCCCTTGCTGGCAGCGGCTGAGGCGCGGGGCCTGCGGACGGTAGACGGTCTTGGCATGCTGATCCATCAGGGTGCGGCGGCGTTCAAGCTTTGGTTCAAAGACATGCCCGACACGGGTACGGCGACGCGGTCGCTGCTGCAAGAGGCCCTTTCGCGGTGAAAATCCTGGGCTTGACCGGATCCATCGGCATGGGAAAATCCACCACCGCCGATCTGTTTCGCGAGGCCGGTATTCCGGTCTTCGACTCCGACGCCGAAATTCACAACCTCCAAGCCAAGGGCAGCCCGCTTCTGGCCGAGATCGAAGCCGCCTTTCCCGGTGTGGTCAAGGACGGCGAATTGGACAGGGCGCAGCTTCGCACGCGCGTATTTGGTGATGACAAGGCACGCAAGCGGCTCGAAGCCATCACCCATCCGGCCCTTGGCCGCGTGATGCAGAAGGCTTTTGCCGATGCCGAGAAAAACGCTGCTCCCATGCTGGTCCTCGACGTGCCGCTGTTGTTTGAGGTGGGGCGCGACGCCATGTGCGACAAGGTGGTGGTGTGCAGCGCCCCGGCCGACGTGCAGCGCGACCGTGTCCTGGCCCGCCCCGGCATGACCCCACAGATATTTGCCGACATCCTGGCCGCGCAAATGCCCGATGCTGACAAGCGCGCCCGCGCCGATTATATCGTTGATACCAGCAATGGGATTGACGATGCTCGCCGCCAGGTTCTGGCGATCATCGCCGATATGGAGGGATAGCAATGGCGCTGCGCGAGATTATTTTCGATACCGAAACCACGGGCTTTGATCCCTTTACCGGCGACCGTCTGGTGGAGATTGGGGCGCTGGAAATGATCGACAAAATCCCCACCAAGCGCACCTATCATCAATATATCAACCCCGAGCGCGACATGCCCGAAAGCGCCTTCAAGGTGCACGGCCTGTCCGAAGAGTTTCTGTCTGACAAACCCGTCTTTGCCGAAATCGCCCATGCCTTTTTGGACTTTGTCGGCGATGACGGGATTCTGGTTGCGCACAATGCCGAGTTTGATAAAAAATTCATCAATTGGCACCTTGACCATGCCGGCCTGAAACCCATTCCCAATGAGCGGTTTACCGACACGCTGATGATCGCAAGGGAAAAATTCCCGGGCGCGCAAAACAGCCTGGATGCGCTGTGCCGCCGCTTCGAGATCGACAACAGCCACCGCACCCTGCACGGCGCGCTGTTGGACAGCGAAATTCTGGCCGAGGTCTATATCGAGCTGATGGGCGGGCGTCAGGTGGGCTTTGACCTTGATGCACAAACGGCGCAGGGCCGCACCGCCACCGCCGTCAAGCAGGACTGGCCGCACCGCAGCTGGACCGTGGCCGAAGACGAGCTTGCCGCTCACCGCGACTTTTTAAAAAAGCTCAAAGACCCGATCTGGCTGAAATGACCATACAGCGGTTATAGCCGCGCAAAGGCAGGCGCATAGTCAACCCGGCCTTTGCGAATATCGGTTTCGATCGCCAGAAACTGGAAATAGGGCCCGCTATAGGGGCTGGTAAAGCCTTTGGCAGCATCCACATCAAAACCAAAGCGCTGATAATAGCCGGGATCGCCCAGCACAAACAGCCCCTGACAGCCGGCCCTGGTCAGGCTTTTGATGCCGTCGCGGATCAGTGCATCAGCAATACCCTTTTGGCGAAAGGCGGCATCAACCGCTACAGGCGCGAGGGCGGCGGCGCGAAAGGGTGCCGCCATGCGGGAAAACATCACATAGCCCACAACCCGGCCAGCGTCGGTCCATATCCGGTCGACCAAAGCATCGCCGTCATCGCGCAAATCATCGACCAATTGGCTCTCGCCGTCGCCGTCAAAGGCGGCGCGCAGCACATGATGAATGGCGGTATCGTGATTCTCGGTGCGGTCTTCAATCATCGCGGTCAGCGGACAAGATTAAAAAACCGCCCATAAGGAACAGGGCCAAGGCATCCGACAGGTTTGCCCTGATCGCAGTCATACAGCGAGAAGGTGGTGATATCGGCGCGGCCCATCAGATATTTGCCGTCGACAAAGCCCATCGACTGGAAATTGCGGCTGTCGGACGACCCGTCGCGGTTATCGCCCATCATGAAATAATGGCCTTCGGGCACCTTATATTCGGGCGTATTGTCCCAGATATACTGATCCGAGCGCTCGTAAATCCGGTGGGTCACGCCGCCGGGCAGGGTTTCCAGATATTCGGTGACCCGGGTCGGGCGACCGTCATCATAGCTGGCATAGGTCACTTGGCGCAGCGCTTCGCGCGGGACCATGTCGCCGTTGATATAAAGCCGCCCTGCTCGCATCTGAATCCGGTCGCCCGGCAGGCCGATCACCCGCTTGATAAAATCGATCGAGCCGCGGTTGGGCAGGGTGAACACCACCACGTCGCCGCGGTTCGGGGTATCTTCAAACAGGCGGTCCTCGGGCAGGAAGGCCGGGTCGAAATAGGCGCTGTACCGGTTATAGCCATAGGTGAATTTGTTCACAAAGACCCGGTCGCCGACCTCAAGCGTGGGCTCCATACTGCCCGACGGGATATGAAAGCTGGCATAGCCCAACGTGGTGAACACCACATAGAAAATGGCGACAAACAAAAGATCTTTGAGAAGGTTTTTCAGCGCTGTCATTTTGGTTCCGGTATCAATACCTGTTTTCACGGCCCTTAAGTCGATCAAAGCGACCCATGTGTCAAGACTGTGGCCTTTTCGCAAGCACAGACCGTGCCACCGGGCTGTGGCATAACTGTGACCGCCGCATGAGCTGAGCTTGGCAAAGATCAAAGTTTTTCTGGCCCGGTGCCTTGTGTGTGAGGGCCCACATCCCTATATGCACACCGAAGTTGGGCGGCGGTATTGCCTCAGTGCGAACGCCTGCCCGGACATATGCTTAAAAAAGCGGTGCGCGAAGGATGCCTGATGGGTCTGGCGTACCGGCTGCAAAAAGGACGGATATCATGGGTAAAGTAATTGGGATCGATCTTGGCACCACCAACAGCTG
>JASBSO010000064.1 GCA_030148905.1 Kordiimonadaceae bacterium
GGTCGAGCTTGGCCTCAAACAGCCCGAAAACGGCCTCGCCCGCTCGGAAGAGGAAGCCGTCGCCGTCGCCAACGCCATTGGCTATCCGGTCTTGATCCGCCCCAGTTACGTGCTCGGCGGGCGCGCGATGGAAACCGTGCACGACGAAGCGGCCCTTCGGCGTTATATCGGCTCGGCGGTGGATGTGTCGGGCGACAGCCCCGTGCTGATCGACCAGTTTTTGGCCGACGCCACCGAGGTCGACGTGGATGTGCTCGCCGACGGCGAGGCCTATCATGTCGCCGGGATTATGGAGCATATCGAGGAAGCCGGTGTGCACTCGGGCGACAGCGCGTGTTCCTTGCCGCCCTATAGCCTGCCGATCATGACCATTCGCGAAATCGAACGTCAGGCGGGCCTTTTGGCCAAGGCGCTGAATGTGGTCGGTCTGATGAATGTGCAGTTCGCGGTGCGCGACGGGCAGGTCTATCTGATCGAGGTCAACCCGCGCGCCAGCCGCACCGTGCCCTTTGTCGCCAAGGCGGTGGCCAGCCCCATCGCCGCCATCGCCGCCGAGCTGATGGCGGGCAAAAAGCTCAGCGATTTCACCCTCGCCAGTCCCATCCCCGACCATGTGGCGGTCAAAGAGGTGGTGATCCCCTTTGCGCGCTTCCCCGGTGTGGATGTGATCCTTGGCCCCGAGATGAAATCAACGGGTGAGGTGATCGGCCTCGACCGCGACTTTGCCAGTGCCTTTTATAAAAGCCAGCTGGCGGCAGGCATGCCGCTTCCGGCCGAGGGCAAGGTGTTTCTGTCGGTGCGCGACGCCGACAAATACGGCCTGGTGCCGACCGCCAAAAAACTGGCCGAACTGGGCTATGCCCTCATCGCCACCCACGGCACGGCGGAGTATCTGGAGCGCGAGGGACTGACCGTCGAGCGCGTGTTCAAGGTGGTCGAAGGCCGCCGCCCGCATGTGCTCGACATCATGAAAAACGGCGACGTGCAGTTGGTGATCAACACCACGGCGGGCGAAAAGTCGATCAAGGACAGCTTTCACCTGCGCCGCACCGCGCTGACGATGAAAATTCCCTATTTCACCACGCTTGCGGCGTCCAAGGCGGCGGTGCAGGCGCTGGGCGCGCTGAAGGCCGGAGGGCTGAGCGTCGCCAGCCTGCAGGAGTATGGAAAATCGGCCTAAGCGCGATTGCGCTTGATCAATAGGCGGTGACTGGGCACCCTCCACAGTGTTGTGGAGGGGATGCCATGTATGACGTCACGCTAGAGACCAGCTTTTTCCCGGCGGTGAAAACCGCGCATTACCGCAAAATCACCATTGGCGATGTGCTGCGCGAGCGCGCAGGTGTCGAGCCCGACAAGCTGGCCTATAAGGTGGTGGACGAGGGCGGTGCGGTCACCGGCACCTGGACGTACGGCGAGCTGCTGGCCGACTGCGAGCGGCTGGCGCGCGCGCTGGCATCGCGGCACAAAAAAGGCGCGCGGATCGCGGTTTGGGCCCCCAATATCATCGAGTGGGTTTTGCTGGAATTCGCCAGCGCCATGGCGGGGGTGACGCTGGTGACGGTCAACCCCAGCTACCAGCCGCGCGAGCTGGACTATGTCCTGCGCCAGTCGGAGGCTGAGGCGGTGTATTTTGTTGAAAGCTTTCGCGGTAACCCGATGGGCGATATCGCCCGCAGCGTCGCCGCCGAGATCGACACTGTGCACCATGTGATCGACGTGCGCGACCACGACGTGCTGTTTGCAGGGCACGAGCGCGGCACACTGCCCGAGGTCGACCCCATGGACGTGGCACAAATCCAGTACACATCCGGTACCACCGGCTTCCCCAAAGGCGCGCTGTTGCATCACCACGGCATTGTGCAAAACGCCGAAGACGGCAACCGCCGCACCGGCGTGACGGGCGAGGATATATTGCTGCTGTTGATGCCACTGTTTCACACTGCCGGGTGCGGCATGATGGTGGTGGGCGGCGTGTCGGCGGGGGTGACAGTGGTGATGCCGCCGATGTTTGACCCGGGCCTGACGGTGGACCTGATCGCGCGCGAAGGGGTGACCTATTTCATGGGCGTGCCGTCGATGATTACGCTGGGCATCGAAACGGTCAAAGCGCGCGACATAACATTGGACAGCATTCGCGGTGTCGCTTCGGGCGGCTCTATGGTCGCGCCCGAACTGGTGCGCGCCGCCGAGAAGTATCTCGGTTGCCCCATTCAGATTGTATACGGCCAAACCGAATCGTCACCAGTGATCACCTATACCTGGCGCGACGATCATATCGACGACATGACGCAAACCGCGGGTCAGCCGATCGACAATGTCGATGTCGCCATCCTGCGCTCTGACGGCAGCTTTGCCGACATTGGTGAGATCGGCGAAATTTGCACGCGCGGTTATCATGTGATGCACGGCTATAACGACAACCCCGAGGCAACGGCGGCCGCGATCGACGCTGAAGGCTGGCTGCACACCGGCGATTTGGGCAGCATGGACGCGCGCGGTTATGTGCGGATCACCGGGCGGCTGAAAGAGATGATCATCCGCGGCGGTGAAAACCTGTTCCCGGCCGAAATTGAAAACGCCATGCTGGAACACCCCGCCATCGCTGAATGCGCGGTGGTCGGTATTCCAGACCGCAAATGGGGCGAGGTGGTGGCGTGCTTCATGCGCCCGACCATTCGGTACCGACCCAGCGAGTCTGCGCTCAAAAAATTTGTGCGGGCGCGGCTCAGTCCGCAAAAAACGCCGGTGCACTGGATATGGGTGCACGAATGGCCGCTGACGGGCTCGGGCAAGATCCAGAAATTCAAGCTCAGAGAGATGTTTCAGGCCGGCGAACTGCCCGAGGGCGGGCCCAAACCGGATCATCTTTTTTAACCCAGGTTTAGTGAGTAATGGAAAATCTTGACCCCATGGTCAAAGGCGCGTATACACCGTGCCCCGCGCCGACCCTTTGTGTCGGCGCTCAGTGTTTTACGGGCACAGCTCTCGATCAATTTGGTGATCGGAACACTGCCGGTGCGGGTTTGCACCGGTGGATGGATGGCTTTTTGAAACAGCAATCGGTCATTCGCCCCAGGACTTTGATGCGGATACGGTCATGACAGAAAAAATGCCCATGCTTCGCGAAGGCTATGTTGCCTTGGAAGCGGAACTGAAGACCCTCAAATCGGTGGAGCGCCCTGCGGTCGTTCAGGCGATTGAAGAAGCCCGTGCGCACGGCGATTTGTCGGAAAATGCCGAATATCACGCCGCCAAAGAGCGTCAGGGCCAGATCGAGGGCCGGATCATGGAGCTGGAAGGCACGCTGTCGCGCGCCCAGGTCATCGACCCGACCGAACTGGGCGGCGACCGCGTTGTGTTTGGGGCGACGGTCAGCTTGCTCGACGAAGACGACGAGGAGGTGATCTACCAAATCGTCGGTGCGCACGAGGGCGACGTCAAAGCCGGGCGGATTTCCTACCAGTCACCAATTGCACGCGCGCTGATTGGCAAATCGGTCGGGGCCGAGGTTGAAGTGCGCACACCTTCGGGCGAGCGCTATTACGAGATTACCAAAATCGAGTTTATCTAAGCGCCGCCTGCGTTCGGCGCATGGGGCGGTCAATCAACCGGCACGCCCGGGACCGACTTGGACGACCGGATGGTCAGCGAGGTTTTGACGGTTTCCACATTGGGAGACTGCAGCAATTCGGACGTCAGAAATTCCTGAAATTCGGCCAGGTCATGGGCGACGATTTTCAGGATGAAATCAATCTCGCCGTTCAGCATGTAGCATTCGCGGACAAGCGGCCAGTTGTCGACTTTTTTCTCAAAGGCGCGCAGATCGTTTTCGGCCTGGCTATCGAGGCCAACCATGGCAAAAACCGTCAGGCCGTAACCGAGACGTTCATTGTTCAGATGCGCGTGATAGCCTTTGATAAAGCCTTCTTCCTCGAGCGTGCGTACGCGGCGCAAACAGGGCGGTGCGGTGATGCCGGCGCGCTCGGCCAATTGCACATTGGTGATGCGGCCTTCGTCCTGCAGGGTGGCCAGAATTTTGCGATCCACGGTATCGAGTTTCACTTTGCCCATTGATAACTCCCTAGGGTCAAAAACACGGCCTGAGCAGGCGGGCGACACGGCATGCTGTTGTTGCGCGCGCCGACAGCATTAATTCAAAACACCCCCAGTGTCACGCAAGAAATGAAAAGCAAAAAAAAATTTTGTTTCGATTTAAAGGTAAAACTTTTCTTACAGCCCGAGCTGAGTACAATACAAACTGACATGATTTCCGGTTGGGGCGAGAGAATAAAGCCGGATGTCAGTTTTGGGTAGTTGGCTTCCCAAAGGGGGGTCTGGGAGCAACGGGTGACACAGTTTTCGCAAAGCGCGCAATCGTCATTATTGGCGCCGCTTAACGAACTTCTGAATCAACGCGACACGCGAGACAGCGACGATGCAAATCGCATCTATCGCTATCTTGTTGACCTGCTGCTGCCTGACGGTCGTGGGGTGGAGCGCGCGGTTCGGCGCGAGCTTCTGGACGGGGTCAAGGTCTTGATCCCGCGCGTTGACGAAGCGGTCCGGGCCGAGGTTGTCGAGATGGTTCTCGCCAGCGGAGCGCCACCTGCGGATGTTGTGCTGATTTTGGCGCAGGACAAGGTTTCCATTGTCGAGCCGCTGCTGAGGCTGGCCCCGATGGACGAAGACGACGTGCTGGAGCTGATCAAGCTCACCACGCGTACGCATCATCAAATTTTGGCTGACCGCAAAGATCTGACCGCCAATGTCTGGCTGGCTCTGGCTCGTGCAGCCCCGGCCATGGCGGGTATGCGGCCTTCGGGGCGGGCGGTTGCCGCTGCTGGCGGCCTGGCGCAACCGCACAGCGAGTTTGACAATGTGCGGATTTTGAAACCTGTTGAGGATGCAAACTCGACGCTTCTGGACGATGCCGAGCCCGAGGGAGAACGCTGGTCCTTCCGCAGCGACCGCGACGGGTTCATTACCTCGGTCAGCAACCGTCAGGCACCATGGTTTGCGGGCCAGCCAGACCCGCACGGACAAACCATATTGGACCTGTTGGGCCTGAACGACAAACTGGGGCACCCGATTGCGCGCTCGGTCCAGCGGCGCACCCCGATCCATGACGTGCCGCTGTTCATTTCGAGCTTCCCGCGCGGGCACCGCTATTGGTCGATTGAGGCAGAACCGCGGTTTCGCGCCTTTGGTGGAACATTCGATGGCTATGACGCCACCCTGACCGCGGTCGAACTGGAAGAAGCCGAGGACGATGTCTTTACCGTTCAGACTGTGGCGGCGGATAACCCCGCCCCGCCGCAAGAGGCGGCCAATGATGCGCTGGTTCGTTCGTCTATAGGCCAAAGTGCAGCGCAGGCTGATGATACGGGTGCCTCGCACCACAGCGCACCCTCCCTTCCCGCCGATGATATCATTGCAGACACTGAAACAGACGCTATGCCGGACACACGCCCCACCGACCCGAGCCAAAACCACAAAGGTCCAGACATCCCCGAATATACCGAAGCGAGCGGTGACGAAGTGAGCAGCCTTGATGCGGCGCTGGCGGCCATTGCGCGCTCGATGGCGCGCGTGGACGAGGAAATGGAAGCCCGGGCGCAGGCCGAAGCGGAGGCCGAGGCGCTGGCGGTGCAATCTGACACAGACGCAAAAGACACGGACCCCGAGGAGCGCAGCATGCCGCATGCCGGGATCGATTTTGAAGCCGTACCGCCGATTGTCTCGGAGGATGTCCGCGAGGCCTTCAGCCTGCTGGGGGACAATCTGGATAAATTGCAGGATGCCGTTGTTCGCGACGACAAAATCGCCACGCGTCTTTATGCTGATCTGGCGATGGCCTATTTCAAGGCTGTGCGCGATCAAAGCGTTTGGGATTGATATCCCGTACCGTCTGGTTTTCATCATTTGGAGCTTTTCATGACCCATCCGCTTTTTCGGTATGTACTGTCTGCCGCGATCCTGGGCATGCATGCGCTTGGGGCTGCCTGGGGGCAGGCGCAAGACGACCGAATTTTACGCACGGTCGAGGCCAACACCGACGCGCAGCTGAATTTTCTGGCGGATACGGTCAATATCAACTCGGGCACATTGAATGTCGGCGGGGTCAAGGCCGTTGGCGCGCTTTACCGCCAAGAGCTGGAAGCGTTGGGCTTTGAAGCCCGGTGGATCGACATGCCGACGGAGTTGGCCCGTGCCGGTCACCTGATCGCGCGGCGTGATTTTGGCCGCGCTGGTCCGCATCTGTTGCTGATCGGTCATATCGATACCGTGTTCGAAGCCGACAGTCCGTTTCAACGCTTCGAGCGCGTTGGCGACCGCGCCAAAGGCCCAGGCATTGCTGATATGAAAGGCGGCAATGCGGTGGTGATTTATGCCCTCAAGGCGCTGCTTGAGGCAGACGCCGCTGGTGCGGGCACGGTCACGGTATTTTTCACCGGTGATGAGGAAGCCCCGGGCCGTCCGCTATCGGTCTCGCGGGCGGACCTGGTCGAAGCCGGAAAGGCGGCGGATTATGCCCTCAATTTCGAAGGGGGCAGCGCCGAATGGGCGGTCATCGGGCGGCGTGGGTCATCCGGGTGGGAGCTGAGTGTCACCGGCGAGCGGGCCCACAGTTCGGGCATCTTCCGCGACGAGGTTGGCGCAGGGGCGATTTTTGAGGCGGCGCGCATTCTCAACCGGTTTTACGGCGAGGTTCGGGGGCCGTTTGGTCTGACCTTTAACCCCGGTGTGATTGGCGGTGGCACCTTTTTGAACGAAGGCGAAACCCCGCTGCATTTGAACGCGTACGGGAAAACCAATGTGGTGGCGCAAACCGTTCGCGTTAAGGGTGGGCTGCGCTTTATGTCCGAGGCGCAAAAAGACGAGGCACGCGCCCTGATGCGTACGATTGTCGATGCGCATTTGCCCAAAACCGACGCCGAGATCAGCTTTACCGACAGTTACCCCGCCATGGAGGCCACGCCTGAAAATGAAGCCCTGCTGAATGTACTGAACGGTGTTCATGCCCGGCTCGGTGTGCCAGCGGCAAAACCCTTTCCGCCTGAGCGGCGCGGTGCTGCCGATATCAGCTTTGTTGCGCCCTATGTCACCTCGATGGACGGCCTCGGTGTTGATGGCAGCGGCAGCCATAGCCCGCGCGAGGATATGGACATCGCATCGATGACCTTTGCCACCAAACGCGCGGCCTTGTTGATCCACGATTTGCTGCACAGCCAATAGAGGGTTACAGCCGCACGGCTATGGTGTGCGACCGTGCGTGTAGCCACCTTCGAAATAGCCGCGATTGGCGTCCACCCGCTCGACGATGAAGTCTTTGACCGCGCGTATGCGTGCGCTGTGCCGTAAATCCTGATGCGTGACGATCCACAATTCAACCGCAGGCAAGTCCAGCTTAGGCAAAACGGGCACAAGATCTTTGTAAAGCGACGCCCAGCGATGGGACAGAACGCCTACGCCCAGACCGGCACGCACAGCGGCAATATGCGCCGCCGGGCTGTTGGTGACATAAGCCGGAGGCCGGTCAAACGCGGGCTCTGACGCGACCATTTGGGCAAATTGGCGCTGGGCTGAGATCAGCGACCGCCCGGTGGAAAATTCCACCCGTGGATAGGGGCGCAAATCGGTTATGGCGCGGATGCTGTCGGGGTTTTCGATCAAGCCGCGCCGGGCGTAAAGGCCAAAATGCAGGTTGGCCAAACGCTGGGCGATCAGGTCGTCTTCATCCGGGCGACCCATGCGCAGGGCAATGTCAGCCTCGCGGTGCAGCAGGTCAACGCGCCGGTTTTCGATTTGCACATTGATCATGATGTCGGGGTGGCGGCGCTGAAATTCAACAAGTTCGGGGGCCAGCCACTCGCTGCCCAATCCCTCGGCGGCCGAGATCACCACTTCACCCGACAGGCCTTTGGTCTGGCCTTCGATCATGCCTTCGATCGCCAGCACATCGCGTTCAACGCGACGCACGGCATCAATGATGGTTCGCCCGGTGTCGCTGAGCACCATACGCCGCCCGCTGCGGATAAACAGGCTGACGCCGGTTTTGTCTTCCAGTGCGGCAAGTTTGCGCCCGACAGAAGGCTGCGACAAGCCAAGCCGTTGCCCGGCGGCCGCCAATGTTCCAGCCTCGGCAATGGCGAGAAAAAGCGCGAGATCGGACCAATCTCGCAAAATCGACATTTTATTCATATTTGAATGATTACCATGCAAATACATAAATTGAAATAAATATATGAATGTTTATCTTGGCTCATAACAACGGGCCAATCCGAGCCCGGGTCACAACAAGCGAGAGATATCATGACACCAAACACACACAGATCGATCTGGATTGCCCTTGCGGGTTTGCTGGCCTTGGCGGGCAGTTCCGGGGCGGTTACCGCCGCGCAGGCCGCAGACCGTGCGCCAGCCGCCATCATCGCCGCAGAAGCCGCCTATCAGGCCGGGCAGTATCAGCGGGTGATCGACCGGTTGATTGCCGCGCGCCTGCACCGTGCCCATGACGGGGCTGCGCGGGCCATGCTGCTGTGCCAAACCTATTTAAAGCTCGATGCGCCGAGCCCCGCGCTGGATGCCTGCGACGCGGCGGTGCAAAGCGGGATATACGGATGGGCGGCGCTGAACAATCGTGGCGTTGCGTATTTCCACCTTGGTCGCACGGGGGCCGCCATGGCCGATTTTGAGCGCGCCCGTCGCCTCGCGCCTGCTGGGTCGTCCGCCGCGCACAACTACAGGACGGCCAGCGAGCGCCTTGCCGCTGATCCGGTCCGCGTCGCCGAGAATCAGAAATAGCCGGTCCTCGCTCACCTCGGTGGGCACTTTGGGGCCCCGCCTGCGCCTCCACACCACGCAGGTCGGGGCCTCATCTTTCATGACTTCAAGTGGCAATCGACGCTTTGTGAACGCCCCGGCGGTTGGCAACCGCCATGGGCGTTATTATGTTGTGCGGCTGAATAGAGATTCCGGCCACCGGCCCAAAGGGCGAATATGCGCCGAGGTGACACATCATGTCCGATACCCCCCCCATCCACCGCCAGCTTTTGGTGATCGGGTCCGGGCCTGCAGGCTATACGGCGGCGGTTTATGCCGCGCGTGCGGGCCTCGCACCGACGGTGATTGCCGGCCTTCAGCCTGGCGGTCAGTTGACCATCACCACCGACGTTGAAAACTATCCCGGCTTCCCGCTGATTCAGGGGCCGGAGCTGATGGAGCATATGCGCGCCCAAGCCGAGGGCGTCGGGGCCGAGATTGTTTATGACCTCGTGAGCGAGGTTGACCTGAACGCCACCCCCAAGCGCGCGGTGACCGACGGCGGCCAGGTGTACACCGCCGACACTGTGGTGATCGCAACCGGGGCGCAGGCCCGCTGGCTGGGTTTGCCGTCAGAGGAAAAGTTTAATGGTTTTGGCGTGTCGGCCTGTGCCACCTGCGACGGCTTCTTTTACCGCGGCAAGCATGTGATTGTTGTGGGCGGCGGCAACACGGCGGTGGAAGAGGCGCTGTATCTGGCCAATCTTTGTGCGTCGGTGACGCTGATTCACCGCCGCGACAGCCTGCGTGCTGAAAAGATTCTGCAAGAGCGCCTGTTTGCCACCGACAATATTACCGTACGCTGGTTCACCGAACTGGAAGAGGTGTTGGGCGAAGGCGGCGATGGAACGCCGCTTGCAGTCACCGGTGCGCGCCTGAAAAACAACCAGACCGGCGAGGTGGAAGAGGTCGCCATCGACGGGGTTTTCATTGCCATTGGGCATACGCCGTCGACCGAGCTCTTCAAGGGGCAAATCGACATGGACGATGAAGGCTATTTGCTGAAAGCACCCGATTCCACAGCCACCAACATCCCCGGCGTTTATGCGGCGGGCGATGTGTCCGACAAGGTCTACCGCCAGGCGGTCACGGCGGCGGGCATGGGGTGTATGGCCGCACTTGAGGCTGAAAAATACCTCGCCTCCATGCATCATGCAGCCAGTCAGGCGGCGGAATGAGTGGACTGTGCAAAGCGCTGCTCTAACGAGCGGCGCGATGCATCCCCCGCCGGGGTCAGTTGCACACGCCCGACCACATCAATCATAATCAGCCCTGCCCCCGCCAGCGGGATCAGGTGCGATTTGGCATCGCCCGGGGCGTAGTTCAAAGCCTGTGCCAGCTGGTTCAGCGGCATGGACGACGGCGCGAAATCGGCCAGCACCAAAAAGCACAGTACCGATTCCGGCGTCAAACCTGGATGGGTGTCGCGGAAATAAAGCGCAGCCGTTTTCAGAAGCTCTTTGCTGTCCATAGGGGCGAAGATACGCTAAGGCAGGGGAAGAACCTAAGACATTTACAAGGTTTCTCGGGTGGATTGGGACCGGCTTAAAATTTTTCATCATGTGGCGGCTGCCGGAAGTTTCACAGGCGCCGGGCAGCGCCTTGGGCTCAGCCAGCCAGCTGCGTCCCGCCAGATCCGGGCCCTGGAGCAGGAATTGGGCGTCTCGCTGTTTACCCGCCATGCACGCGGCATTGTTTTGACCCATGAAGGGCGCGAGCTGTTGGATGCCACGCGCACGGTGATGCGCACGCTGGAGGATACCGAGCGCCGCCTGCGCGAATCGCATGTGCGGCCTGCCGGACGGCTTCGGGTCAATACGCTGGTGACCTTTGGGGCGGTGTGGCTGTCGCCGCATTTGACACCGTTTTTGCAAACCTATCCCGACATCGACCTGGAGCTGATCCTGTCGGATGACTGGGTAGATCTGTCGGCGGGCGAGGCCGATGTCGCCATTCGTCTGGGGGACCCGGGGCCGGGAGACCTGATCCGCAGGCCGCTTGCCACCTTCCATGCGCATATTTATGCAAGCCCCGATTATCTGGACCGTCGCGGCACGCCCAAGCAGCCCACCGACCTTGCCGACCATGATGTGATCACCTTTGTTGCAGGCGGCGGCCCGCTGCAAAGCCTGGCGCCGATCAGCGAGATGGTCGGCGGCGCCGATGCCGTCCGGTCACGCCTGGAGGTCAATAATCTATACGGGGTTTTGCATGCGGTGCAGGCAGGGATCGGGATCGCGATTTTGCCGGACTATCTGGTGCACAACCGGGCGCAGCTTGTGCGCCTTCTGCCCGATTGGGCGGGCACCAGTTACGAAAGCTATTACTGCTATCCGCGCGAGTTGAAAGGCAGCCTGCGCGTTGATTTGTTTCGTGATTTTTTGCTGGGGCAAATCCGCGCAGAGACCAATATTTTATAGTCCGCGTGAAGACAAAAAGAGCCGGACCATGAGTCCGGCTCGGTCATTGCCCTGAATTTATTCGATATCGAACAGGGTCAAAAGCCCTTCAGGCGCCGCATTGGAGATCGACGCGGAAATCACACCCAGTTCAACGGCAACGGTTTCCGCCGCCAGTTCGGCTGCAACTTCACCCAAATCGGCGTCGACAAGGCTGCCAATGCCAACCTCGGTGGTGTCGCTCAGGGTCGCGGTGAAATCAAGCGCACCGGCAAAGGCATCCGCCGTTGCACCCACCTCCGAAAGCGCCGAGGAGACACCCGCAATCGAGCTTTCAATCGCCGTCACAGCCGCCGCAGCATCGGCGGGGGTTGCCAGCGAGAAGCTGCTGTCGACCGCGATCACGGGGCCGCCCAGCGTGAAGTCAGGGGCCTCAACCGAAATCGAGGTCGAAGCGTCCGGGCTGGTAATCGCCGAGATCGAGCCTTCGCCGGTCAAAAGCGGGCTGCCCGCAAATTCGGCCGAGCCGATCAGCGTTTCCAGCGTGCCAAGCGTCGCGCTAAACTCTGCGTCAAGCGCTGCCGCCGCCTCTTCCGAGAGGCCGGGGTCCGCTGCTGCAACAGCCAGTTCGGACAAGTCAACCAGCGTATCCGACACAGCGCCGCCCGCAGCCAGCGTGGCATCGGCGACCGATGACGCCGAGGATAAGGACGTTGTCACAGCGCTGAGGCCAGCAAGGTCGCTGCTGAGTTCAGCGGCAACGGCAAAGGCCGCCGCGTCGTCCAGCGCGCTAGATACCGAAGAGCCGGTTGCGGCTTCTTCCAGCGTTTCAGACAAGTCCGATGTTGATGAAGATAATGACGAAAGCGCCGAGAGCGAGCCCGGATTCGTCGTGACCGAGTCTACCATAATTGTATCCCAATGTGGCGGGTCAGCCTTCTGCGCACCCTAGGTTTTACCGATTAGCAGGGATGCGGTCTGCCGCCTGAACAATCACCCATCGTTCGGCGGATACCCTATGCACCCGTGCTAGCACCGCTGGGGACTATAACAGATCACACGTAAAAATCTTATGAAAACTGCATATCGGCCCGGTGAGGGCGATCACATTTTCGCGGGGTTTGGGCCCTTAGGGGTCATGCGGCCCGGCTGAAGGGCAGCTGGTGTGCGGCCAAATGCGTTCACACTCAGGGGTGCTCGGCCCTTGTGGTTGCGGTGCTGTCACCCCATCTGACAAGGAGGCCAGCCGCCAGGGGTCCGGTGGTGCGCGCTGGCCGTGTTCGAAGGGAGACACAGATGAACAGCTATATGATGGTCGTGCTGATCGTGGCGATGGCCATGGCGGTTGGCGCGTATCAAATATATCTGGATGCCAAGGTCAAGGCGGGCAAGGCCAACAAGGACGACGCCGCGCTGCACGATAAGGTGGCCGAGTTGGAGGCGCGGATCGTTACGCTGGAACGCATCTCAACCGATCCGGGGGAGCGTCTGAAACGGTCTATCGGCGCGCTGGAAGACGCTTAGACTGTTATCGATTGGGTCGACCATAGCAACGCGGTTGTCGCTCAGATATAGGGGCGGAGAATAGCGGCAAATTCCTCGACTTGCCGCGCCATGGAATATTGGTCCACTGCGCGCGCTCGCCCGGCGGTGCCGTGCTGGGCGCCGAGCTTGGGGTCCTCCACATAGCGCGCGACAGCGTCTACAAACCCGTCCAGATCGTCTGGGTCAATCATATAGCCGGTCACGCCGTCCAGCACCGTTTCGGCCGGGCCTTCGCTGCGGGTCACGACAACGGGGAGCGCCGTTGCCATGGCCTCAACCACAACCGAGCCGAAGCTCTCCCGGCTTGCCGCATGGATGAACACGCTGGCCGCGCGGTAATAGGGGGCCGGGTTGGCGTGATAGCCCTCAAAGCGAAAAACGCTATCAAGGCCGCGTGCTGCGCACTCCGCCTGCCAGTCTGCGATAATACCGCCGCCACCGACGTGAAAAAACCCGATACGGTTTGCGCCCACGCGGTCGATCAGGCGCTCGGCGGCATCGAAGATAAAACCGATCCGTTTCTCTGGCCGGGCCTGTGATGCGCACATGATCCACACAGTGTCGGGGTCCAGCCCAAGTTCGGTACACGCCACTCGGCGGTCGCCAGGCTGGAACATGTCGGTGTCGATCCCATTCACAATGCAGCGCAGGCGGGATTTGGGAAATCGTGCAAAGCGGCGCAAAAACCGGTAATTGGCCCACGAATTTGCGATATGCAGGTCCAGCAGGCCGATCTTGAAAAGGCGGCGCATCACATCTTTGGCCAGATGCTTGGCCAGGCTGTTGCGCGCGGACGGGTCATAGCTGTTGTTTTCCGAGGTCAGCAGCGCAATGCCCTTGGCTTTCAGGGCCGCGTAGGGAATTTCGGCTGCGGTTGCGCTCATATACACAATGGCTTTGACATTGCGGGCCTGCATGAATGCGGCCGCTGCCGCAGTGGCCTCAGCCTCGCGGGTATAGAGGTTCAATGCGACCGTATCGCAGTGTTTGGGCGTGTAATGCGGGGTGTCGGTCAGTTCGGGATAGGCGAAAACGCAAGTGCACACATCGCTTAAAAGCGCGGCGATCTGATCGCGGTATCTGGCCACTGTATTCCAAACCAA
>JASBSO010000159.1 GCA_030148905.1 Kordiimonadaceae bacterium
CGGCGACGGGCTGCGATTGCCGTCGATCAGCGCATAATCCGGCGCTTGCGGCAAAGCGGCGATCGCCCGTCGCATCGCCAGATGCGACGCTTGCAGAATATTCAGCCTGTCAATTTCCTCGACACTAGCCTCGCCGATCGCAGTCGCGGCGGCGGCCTGAAGGATCGCCGCACCAACCTCAGCGCGGCGCTTGCGCGACAATTTTTTGCTGTCGTTCAGGCCGTCAATTTGGATGCCAGGGGCCAGAACAACCGCCGCCGCGACGACCGGGCCCGCCAGACAGCCGCGCCCCACCTCATCGACCCCGCAAATGATATGCGCACCCTTGTTGCGCGCGGCGTCCTCCAGTGTGAAATCGGGCAGCGGAGCTGATACCGCAGCTAGCGACCGATTTTGACCCGGTGCGCCCCTTTGGTGTGCGTGTATCTGATCGGCCATGTGTTTAGGTCCCTTCACAAGATTTGCGAATAGTGACACAATTGACAGTGTTGTACACGCATGCGCTCCTGGGAGGGGATTGCTGACGACTATGACAGAAACCCAGCATAATCGGAAATCGAAGCCCGGTGTTGGCAACTATATTCGCCAACCCATCAGTGTTGAAGATGCCCACGATATTATCGCCTGGTTCGGCCGACATTATAAAGCCCTGAAAGGGACGAAGGACTGCCCGCGCTTTGCCGACTTTAAAATTAGTGCCGTGCCCGAGGATTGTCTGGAGCATTTGATGCTGGTCGCTGTTGAGCAGCCCGGCCCACGGTTTTTATACAAGATTGTCGGCCGTGTCTCGGCGCAGGCATATGGCCGCGATTTTTCAGGATCCTATCTGGACGAGCTGGACTTTGGCGGGGCCAATGACCAGTTTGCCAAATTGTTTGGCTGGCTGATTGAAAACCGCAGCGTCGGTGCGGAACAACAATCCTTTACCAGCGCCGACGGCGCCCGGCATCATTATCAGATCGGGGCGTTTCCCTTTGCCGGTGCGGACGACGCCATCAGCACGATCATTCTAGTAGGCGTGGCGATGGTTGACCACAAATCGGATGCGACCGAATCTGAAAAATGAGCGAGGGCTTTGGGTTGAGGGGTGTGCCCATCTTCCAGATTCGGTCCAAGCCGCTGTCAGCACGCCGTGATAGAGCGTGGGAGGAAGCTGTGCTGACTGCGGTTTTCAGGGACGGCACCATCGGTGCTGCACCTGATTGCACTGGCGCGGTGGGGAATGCGCCGGTCGTTTAAACGGGATATGCCGCCGAGGCCCGCGAACCTTATGATTTGGTTCGGGACATCCGCGCACGGCGACGACGAATACGACCTGCCCGTGTATCCGGTACCGGGGCAAAGGTCGTTCGGGTCACAGGGACCGATCGTACCAACTGCGTGAACATGATTTTCTCCTCGCTTTTATAAGCCCTTATCTGGGCTTTTATTGTGTAACCGCGCCGTATTGTTGTTGTGCTCCGGCTACACCCCTAAAATAGGAAGAGTTGTATCGTCCTACAAGAGCACTCGACGCAGAATTCGCACATCCCACCGCAAATGCGAGCGAATGTCGGCAAAACGGTGCTTGCCCCGCCCTGCCGGGCTTTCTAGACTGCCGCCGTTTTCTTAGAACCCGGTCATCATATGGGGTCGTTCATGACACGTTGTTTTGCGCTTATTTCTGCACTGATTTTGGGGCTTGGCCCTGCCCTGCCCGCCAGTCAGGACCCTGACAGCAGCCCGCCGCCACAGTGGACGGTTGACGCGCCGCTTGTAGACGCGACCAGCCGCGAAATCAGCTTTGATGTGAAAACCGGCACCTGGATGAGCCTGGATGTCAGCCCCGATGGCCGCACCATCGTCTTTGACCTGTTGGGAGATATCTACAAAATGCCCATCTCGGGTGGGTCGGCCATCGCCCTGACGCGCGGCGTGTCGTGGGATATGCAGCCACGGTTCAGCCCCGACGGCACACGCATCGCTTTTACCTCGGACCGCGACGGCGGTGACAATATCTGGACAATGGACGTCACAGGCGGGCATTTGCGTCAAATCACCAAAGAACGGTTTCGCTTGCTGAACAATCCGACCTGGTCGCCCGACGGTCGGTATCTGGCCGCGCGCAAGCATTTTACCACGCAGCGCTCGCTTGGGACCGGTGAAATCTGGATGTATCACGTGCACGGCGGCAGTGGTGTCAAACTGGTGGCGCGGCCGAACGAGCAATACCAAAAAGAACTGGGCGAGCCAATGTTCGCCCCCGGCGGCGATGCGCTGTATTACACGCAAAATGTCACCCCCGGAAATCAATTCATTTATGCGCAGGACAGCAACACCGAGCTGTTCCAGATCAAACGTCTGGACCTGAAAACCGGCGACACAACCGTGGCGGCCGGTGGGCCGGGCGGCGCTGTTCGCCCCACGCCGTCGCCTGACGGTAGCCATCTTGCCTATGTCAAGCGGGTGCGCGCCAAGTCGCGTCTGTTTGTCAAAAACCTGACCTCGGGCGAAGAAACCATGCTGGTTGACGACATCGATCAGGACAATCAGGAAACCTGGGCGGTTCAGGGGCTCTATCCCAATATGGACTGGCTGCCGGACAGTTCGGCCATTGTGTTTTGGGCCAAAGGTCAGATTTGGCGTGTCAGCCTTGACGGCAAGCGCACGGCCATTCCGTTTCAGGTCACCGACAGCCGCACGGTGTTCCCGCCTGCCCGGCGAAAAGTGACCGTGGCCCCCGACCAGTTTGACACCAAAATTCCCCGCTTTGCCGTGGTCTCCCCCGACGGAGGCAGCACGGTTTTTGAAAGCCTGGGCAAGCTGTATATCAAAATTGGCGACACCGCGCCGCAAAGGCTGACCCGCGACAACAGCCAAACCTTTGAGCTGTACCCGGTTTTTTCACCCGACAGCAAACTGGTCTATTTTACCACCTGGGATGATGCCGACTTTGGCACCATTCGCCGCGTCGCGGCCGAGCCCACCAGCCGCGCCACCATCATGTCGCGCCAGAAAGGCCACTACCGCGAGCTTGCGATCAATGAAGACGGATCGCTGTTGGTGTACCGCAAGGCCGAAGGCGGCGGCGTGGTCAGCGCAAATTGGGGCGAGGCGCCGGGGCTGTATGTCATGCGCACCCAGGGCGGTGATGAGCGCTTTGTCAGCCCGCGCGGCCATAACCCACATTTTGTTGGCGACAGACTTTACGCCAATGAGCGCATCAACGGCGACCTAACACTGATCAGCATGACCGAGGACGGACTGGATCTTCGCCAGCATGCGCGGTCCGCGCTGGCCACCAGCATGACCCTGTCGCCCAAAGGCGGTGTCGTCGCTGTGGTGCAGGACTATCACCTGCACCTGCTGCCTTTGCCGCAAAGCCCGGGTGTGGTTGAGGTCTCGTCACAAGATGGGGCGCTGCCGGTCAAACGCGTGTCCACGCTTGGGGTCAATTATTACCGCTTTAGCCGGACCGGCACCCGGCTGAGCTGGACCCTTGGCCCAACCCTGAAGTCGGTCGAGGTCGCATCGGTCTTCGCCGAAGGCTTTGTCGCACCCGAAACCGGCACATCGCTGAGTATGCGCGTGGCCGCGCCGCATCCCACAGGCGTGGTCGCGCTGACCGGTGCGCGTATCATCACCATGAATGACACCCTACCGGTGATCGAAGACGGCGCCATTTTGATCCGCGGTAACCGGATCGAAGCCCTGGGCAGCAGGGATGCCGTCAGCATCCCGTCAGACGCCAAGCGCATCGATGTCAGTGGCAAAACCATCATCCCGGGCCTGGTCGACATTCACGCCCACGGGCCATATGCCTCGGGCGATGTGGTGCCCCAGCAAAACTGGTCAACCTCGGCGACGCTCGCGCTGGGTGTGACCACGCTGCACGATCCATCGGTGCGGGTCACACAGTTTTTCCCGGCCGCCGAATATGCCCGCGCGGGCGTGACGCTGGCACCGCGGATGTTTTCAACCGGTGAAATCATCTACGGGGCCAAGGCCCCCGGATTTTACGCCCCGATCGAAACCATTGATGACGCGCTGACCCATGTGCGCCGCCTAAAAGCCATGGGCGCGATTGCGGTGAAAAACTATAACCAGCCGCGCCGCGACCAGCGACAAATGGTTGTCGAAGCCGCCCGGCGTGAGGGTCTGTTTGTCGTCGCTGAAGGCGGGGCCCTGTATCATATGGACATGAACCTTGTGGTCGACGGCAACACCGGGGTTGAGCATATCCTGCCCAATGACCGGGTCTACGACGATGTGCTGTCGCTGTGGCCGCAAACCGGCGTCGGGCTGACGCCGACACTGGTTGTCGGATATGGCGGCCTGACCGCAGAACATCATGCCTATCAGTCCAGCGAGGTATGGAAGCATCCGATTCTGTCGCGTTATGTCCCACCGAGCCTGTTGCAGGCACGCTCGGTACGCCGCATCACAGCACCCGAGGCCGATTATCAGGACGATGACAATGCCGCCCTCGCCAAGGCGCTGATGGACCGGGGTGTCCTTGTCTCGATCGGTGCGCATGGTCAGCGCGAAGGCCTCGCCGCCCACTGGGAAATGTGGAGCTTTGTACGCGGCGGCATGAGCCCGATGGAAGCGCTGGCAACCGCCACCATCAATCCTGCGCGCTATTTCGGTATGGAGGCGGATATTGGGTCGCTGGAACCCGGCAAGCTGGCAGATCTGGTCGTGCTGGACGCCAACCCGCTCGAGGACATTCGCACCAGCGACCGCGTCTCGATGATCATGCTGGATGGCCGCCTGTATGACAGCAAAACCCTGAATGAGGTGGACACCGGCGACCGGACCCAGCGCCCGCTTTATTGGCACGGCAAGGCGCAAAACGCCATTCGCTGACCACAGGGATGGGTTGACGCAGGTCAAGGCCTCTGCTCGCATTCGTTGCTAAATTTCCATCGTCTTTGACAGGTGACGGGGACGGCAACCATGCGCATAGCGATTATACAAGGCCATCCGGACAACACGCAGCCGCATTTTTGCCACGCGGTGGCCGAAGCCTATAGCGCCGGCGCATGCGATGCCGGATACCGCCCGCAAACCATTGATGTGGCTGCCCTGAACCTGCCGCCGCTGCGCTCAGCCGAGGAGTGGACCTCGCCGCCAAATGAAACGATCCAGCATATCCAGGCGGTGATTACCAATGCCCAGCATGTGGTGATTATTTACCCGCTGTGGCTGGGCAGCATGCCCGCCTTGCTGAAAGCCTTTTTCGAGCAGGTGGCCCGCCCGGGCTTTGCCCTGCCCGCCGAGCCTGGGGTCAAACCCTTTCAGACAAAAATGCTGTCGGGGCGGTCGGCGCATGTTTTTGTCACCATGGGCATGCCCGCAGCCGCCTACCGCCTGTTTTACCGGGCGCATAGCCTGAAAAGCTTTGAGCGCAACATCCTCAAATTTGTTGGGTTTTGCCCCGTCCGCGACACGATCATCGGTAGCATCGAGTCGATGAGTAAACGCGACCGCAAAGACTGGCTCAAGACAATACGCGACATGGGGCGCGGCTGGCGCTAGCCGTTCTGGGTCAGGTGCGGCGGGGCGGGGCTGTCATCCGGCAGCGACGCCCCCGTTTCTTCAACCGATTTGAGCGCGCGCAGCATCACATTGCGGCGGGTTGAAAAATCATCAGCGCGCCTTTGCAGGCTTTTGGCCGTTTTATCAAGGCTGTCGATCCATTCGCCGTATTTTTCAAACTCGGCTTTCACCTTGCCCAAAACGCCCCACACTTCGCGCGCCTGTTCGCTGAGCGCCGCGTGGCGGAACCCCATGCGGAAAGTATAGAGCAGCACCTGCAAATTGGTGGGCCCGGCAAGCGTGACGCGGAAATCGCGCTGAAGCGTTTCAAACAAGCCGGGACGCCGTAGCAGTTCGGCATAAAGGCCTTCGGTCGGCAGGAACAATATCGCCCAGTCCGTGGTCTCGGGCGGACGAATATATTTGTCGGCGATGGCCTTTGCAAAGCGCTTGACCCGCCGCTCCAGCGCCAGCGCGGCCTCGTCAACCCCGGCCTGATTGCCCGCATCTGCCGCGGTCAGCAGACGGTCATAATCTTCGGTGGGGAATTTTGCGTCGATCGGCAACACCGTGCCGCCGTCGTCGCCCGGCAGGCGCACGGCAAAATCAACCGCGCCGCCGTCGATCATATATTGGCTGACATATTGTTCGGCGGTGAGAATATCCGAAATCAGCGTATCCAATTGTACCTCGCCATATGTACCGCGCGCTTTGACATCGGTGAGAACCCGCTTGAGATCGCGCACACCCACCTGCATGTCTTGCATTTCGCCGAGCCCGCGCTGGACCGCTTCCAGCCGCTCGGACACCGCCTTGAAGCTTTCCGAAATGCGCTTTTCCAGCGTCGTTTGCAGATGCTCGTCAACGGTTTGGCGCATTTCGTTCAGCTTGGCTTCGTTTTCCCGCCGCAGTTCGGCCATTTTCTTGTCGACCAGGTCGCGAAAGAGATTTTGCTGCTCGCCCTGTTCGGCCCCAAGGCGGCGCACTGTTTCGGACAGCGCATCCACCCGCGCACCAATTTCGGTGCGGTTGTCTTTCAGGCCGCGGTCAAGCGCGTTGGACATCACCTCTTGCCCCCCGGACAGGGCGGCAATCTGACGCTCCAGATTGACAAGACTGACGGCGATATCACCACTGTTGCGCGCCGAGCCCCGGCGAGCGATCAAAACGGCAACCAGCACACCCAAAGTCACTCCACCCGCTAGTGCGGCAAGCATCACAGCATCGAGCACATTTCGCTCCTCAATACATTGGTTGGACCATGCTTGACACTACCCCGCACCGGGTGTGAACTCCATGCCCTTGATAAGAGCGAGCAAAAAATGACCCTACCGCGCTTTGATGCCTCAGAATTCACAGCGATAACAGACGCCATGCGCACTGCTTTTGCACGCGACGGCGTGCTGGTGCTCGACAATCTGGTCGATGCCGGTGCGTGCGACACCCTGCGCGGCCATATGGACATGCTCCTGCAAAACTTCGATCCCGGCGCGCATCGCAGTGTTTTTTCCACCACCAAAGACAGCCATGCCCAGGACGCGTATTTTCTCTCATCAGGACACCGGACGCGGTTTTTCTTTGAAGACGGTGCCTTTGATAAGGCCGGCAATCTGTGCGTCGATCCCAAGCTTGCGATCAATAAGGTTGGGCATGCCATGCACGACCTCGACCCGGTGTTCGACCGGTTTTCGCGCCAACCGCGTTTTGAGGCCATATGTCGCGGCATCGGCATGCAGGCCCCGCTTTTGCTGCAGTCGATGTATATTTTCAAACAGCCCAAAATCGGCGGCGAGGTGGTGTGTCACCAGGATGCGACCTTCCTGTGGACCGAGCCACAAAGCGTACTGGCGCTGTGGGTCGCGCTGGAAGATGCGACCACCGACAATGGCTGTCTGTTTGGCATCCCCGGCGGACACACAGGGGCGGACCAGCCCAAAAAGCGCTTTCGCCGCACCGGAAGCGGGCACCAGACTGTGATGGAGGTGCTGGACGATAGCCCGTTTGACGAGGCCAGCGCCGTCCCGATAGACGCCCCCAAAGGCACCGTGTTGGTGTTTTCGGGCCTGTTTCCGCATCTGTCTGCGGCAAACCAGTCCGCCCGGTCGCGCCATGCCTACACGCTGCATGTGATCGAGGCCGGGGCGCATTATCCAGACGACAATTGGCTGCACCGCCCCACGAGCATGCCACTGCGCGGGTTTTAAAACAGGCTGTATTGTCGGCTGTCGGCCCCCAAAGGGCGTTCAAACCGGCTGCAATCGAGCCTGGTGGTGGTTTTGTTCAACCCTGCCCGGTCGGCGGCGCGCCGAAAGCGGGCCTTCAACAGGTCGGCTTCGGCGCCCTCGCCGCGCATCCGGCTTTTAAACCTGGGGTCGTTCAAGCGACCCCCGCGCAGCCCGGCAATGCGCCGCAAAACGCGGCTCGCCCGGTCGGGCACATGGGTGTAGAGCCAATCCTCGAAAATGGGGGCGACTTCAAGCGGCAACCGCAACAGGATATATCCGGCCTCAACGGCGCCGGCATGCGCCGCCGCCTGCAAAAGCGTTTCAAGCTCATGATCGGTCAAAGCCGGGATCACCGGTGCCGCCATCACCCCGACCGGCACCCCGCAGTCCCGCAAAAGCCGAATGGCATCCAACCGGCGCTGCGGCGTGCTGGCGCGCGGCTCCATGGCGCGGGCCAGCTTTCGGTCCAGCGTGGTCAGGCTAAGCGCCACCTTCACCAGATTTTGCGCCGCCATCTCTTTTAAAAGGTCGCGGTCGCGCAAAATCAGCGCGGATTTGGTGACAATGGTCACAGGATGCCGGCATTCCAGCATCACAGCCAGCAGGCTGCGGGTAATTTCCAGCCGCTTTTCGGTGGGCTGATAGGGGTCGGTGTTGGTGCCCATGGCAATGGGGCGCGGACTATAGCTTCGCCGTGCCAGCGTTTCACGCAGCCTGTCCGCCGCGCCGCTTTTGGCAAACAGTTTGTCTTCAAAATCCTGCCCTGGTGAGAGCCCCATAAAGGCATGGCTCGGGCGGGCAAAACAATAGCTGCACCCATGTTCGCACCCACGGTAAGGGTTGATGGACCGGTCAAAGGGGATATCCGGTGATGTATTTTTGGTGAGGATGGATTTTGCCGCCTCCATCTGCACCTGTGTTTTGCTGGCTGGTAACGCGCCCCCATCCTCCAAAAGGCTTTGCCAGCCATCGTCAACGGCAACCCGGCGCTGCGGCTCAAACCGGGCAAAGGGACTGATGGTGGCACCGCGCCCGCGCGCCTGCTGGCGGACAAAGCGTTCAGGATTGGGGATAGGCTGACTGTGTTCCATATGCCGTCAATAGCATAAGAACAAAATAAGAACAAATGATATTTAGCCAAGCGATGCGGCGTCAAAACCCACGAGATAATCTGCCAGTGTCTCCGCCGACATTGGCATGCCGATATGAAAGCCCTGCGCATGCGTTGCACCCAAAGCCCGCACAATCGATAGCTCGACGCTTGATTCGACGCCTTCGATGTTGACCGTGCATCCCTGGTCGCGCAGCGCCGCAACCGAAGCAACAAC
>JASBSO010000087.1 GCA_030148905.1 Kordiimonadaceae bacterium
GAGGAATGCTACGGCCTAGGTGTTCAACACCTTCATGACGAGATAGACTTTCTTGTCGTCAACTTACCTTTGCCTTGGGCATTTGAGTGCACTTTTTGTGCTGTGGACAAGCTTTCTAGCAGAGGAGTTGTCTGTGTATTCGATTCAAACCTTCATGAAGACACATGTCGGTTTTTGCGGTGTGAAGGCTTTTCACAAATCGACTATGTTGATGACGACAACCCCAATGTACAGGCTTCTCTGTTTCTTCGGTCGACCAATTTCTTAAATGCAGTCCGTGCTGACCTGCTGCCAGATAGAAGGAGGGAGGCGGGCGATGGTGAGGCCAGATTTGACGCCAATCGCTATATGCAAAAATTCATCTATCCTGAAAGGTCTCAGGGCCAATCCGACTGGCAGGACATTGAATATTTTCAGTCGCATTATGATCGATTTAAAAAAAATCTACCTCAGCACTTGAGCATTTCCGCAAGTCAGGAAGGCGAAGACATTTTGTTGATGCGATTGCTGGGTAAGCGTGCGCACGAAAAGGGCTTTTATGTGGATATTGGAGCGCATCACCCGGTCAGGTTTTCCAATACATTGCGGCTTTATCTCGGCGGGTGGCGGGGCATCAATATCGAGCCCAATGCAACCCTAATTGAGCTTTTTCATCGCTACCGGCAGAGGGACATAAACCTCAATTGCGGGGTGTCAGACAAGGCTGGACAGATCGATTATTTCGAATTTGAAGAACCAGCACTGAATACCTGCGATCCGGTAACCGCACAAAATTATGTCCGGCTTGGGTGCGTTCAAAAGGGTGTGCGGAGCATTGCCGTGCGGCCGCTTGACCACATTCTTAATGAGCATCTGCCTGACGACTGTGAGATCACCTTCTTAAATATCGACATTGAGGGACACGAGTTGAGTGCGCTTATGTCGATGGATTGGAAGCGTAGGCGGCCATTGGTTGCGTGTATTGAAGCTTTGACATCTGAACAAAGCAATCTGATTACAGAATTCTTGAGACAGCAGGACTATGCCTTGGTCGCAAAAACCATGAATTCAATGTTTTTCATGGCGCAAGGCGCTCAATAGCAACTGATTGAAATGATCTCGTTTGATCGACTGATGTTGAAGGAATGGCATCAACAGGAATGATGACACAGAGTCCGAGAACAGCCATTTATAAAAGTGAACTCAAGATTATTCTAAAACTCAGATGTTGCTTGTGCTTTGAATGATCAACCAAACCCGTGCATATAGCCCTAAGGTGCCCGGGTGCCTGCTGCGCGGCGCACGAGAATGATCACGGCGATGATGGCCGCCGGGGCGAGGATCGCCTCGTAAATCTCCCAGCCCGAAAACAAACCGGCCTTCTCGCCGCCCTTCAGGAAGATCGCCAGAATGCTGACCAGATAATAGCTGATGGCCACGACCGAAAAGCCCTCAACCGCGCGCTGCAACTTAACCTGCGACTGGGTCGAGGTTTTGATTTGTTCGAGCAGCTGTTTGTTTTGTTCGGCAAGACCGGTTTCGACTTTGGTGCGCAGCATTTGCGACGTCTCGGACAAGCGCCGCTCCAATGTGTCGCGCTGGCGACCCGTGGCAGCACAGTGGTCGATCGCGGGGGTCATGCGGCGGTTCAGGAATGTTGACGGCCTGGAATATCCGGGAATGCGTTCTTCCGCGAGTTCCTTCAGCCGACGCGCGACAATCGTACTGTAGGCTTTGGTGGCGGCAAAGCGAAATGCTGTCTCGCCAAAGAGCACATTGGCCTGGTGCGACAGCGTTTGAATACGGTCCAACAGGGCCGGGTGAAAGGTTTTGCGGCCTTCGACCATGGCTTTTTCAATGTCCATGGCTCCGGTGAGGCGGTCCTCGCCAATGCCAAGCGGCAGGTCGATACAGGGAACACTGAACCGCCTTGTGCCAAGGCGCGTGTGGGGCTTCAGCTTTCCGAGGCTTGCTGGTACAGGCTTATGATGCGGTTGGCGCGTTTTGTCCGCTGTCACAATCAGCACCGACCAGACATCGTCCACAAGGCCATTGCGGTTGGTAAAAACCTCGCAGAGGGTAAACACGCTGCTGGGCTCGTTCGAGTTTGCGAATAGTTACATGTTTTAACCAAACAGGGATGGGCTGGACCTGCCCACTCTCATAAGGTGTTGCCTGGTTTTGATGGAGGGCATAATAGGCTGATATGTCCAGCCAAATGACTGAAACCCACATTCGCGCCAAGATGGCATTTATAGGGGTGGCACGAACTGCATATTGCCCGCATATTCAGGGACCATTTAGAGTGTTCACCGCTTATGTCTGAACCGCTTTATGATCATATCAAGGACGATGAGCTTCGCGTCGCACTAGGCGCGGCGCCTGCGGTGCTGTGGCATCTGGATTTTGGCGCAAAGACACTTCGCTTCTCGCCGGGCATTGTTGATCTTTTAGGCCTGCACAAGGACGGCCCTGCGCTTACGCTTGCGGGCTTTTGGGAGCGAATACACCCCGAAGACCGCGCCACTGCCGCGCTCGATGCGTGGCCTGAAGATGCCGAGGGCGATCCTTATATTGCAGACTATCGGCTGCGCCATATGGACGGTCATTATGTTTGGGTCGCCGCGCGCGGTCAGTGGGGCAATCAGACCAAAACCTTGGCTGGGTCGCTGGAAAATATCACCGCGCGAAAGGTGCGCGAGCAGCTGATGGCCGAGGCCAAGGTCCGTTTCGATCTGGCCGCCAAGGGGGCCCTGGTTGGGATTTGGGACTGGTACAATATCCAGGGGGATCAGCAATTCTGGTCTGATCAGTTTTACCGTATGCTTGGGCTGGAACCGGGCACCGTTACCCCGTGTTATCAGGAAATCAGCAACCGTCTTCACCCTGGCGATGTGATCAAGCTTGACGATATGACGCGCGCCCTTGCAGCGGGGGAATTGGAGCATATTGAGGCAGAATACCGTCTCAGGCATGAGACGCAGGGTTATCGCTGGTATTTTGGGTCCGCTACGGCGCAGCACGATGAGGACGGCGCTGTGCGGCGCGTTGTTGGTACACTTGTTGATATTCATGACCGGGTCGATGCCGAAAACAAGGCCAATCAATATCGCGCCGAGCTTGATTTGATTTTTAACGCCATGCCAGCGCGCATCTGGCTGAAAGACGGCGACAATACCATATTACGGCTCAACAACGCCGCTGCACGGTCGATGAATGTCAGGGTTGAGGATGCAGAAGGTGTCAACAGCTATGACCTGTTTCCGGATATGGCGGCAAAATATCACGAAGACGATCTGCATGTGATCCGCTCCAAGGCACCGCTTTTGGGGGTGATTGAGGAATATACCCCGTTGGACGGACCCTCCGGCTGGACCCGAACCGATAAAATCCCTTTGTCAGCCACCGAAGACGGCGACCCAAGGCTATTGGTCATTTCAACTGACATCACCGAACTGATCGACGCGCAGGACCTGATCCGCACGCAGGCGCTCGAGTTGGAGAGAGCACAGGGGGAACTGACACAGTTCGCGCAAGCGCTCGCGGAGGATTTACGGCAACCTTTGGAGGTCATCTCCGGGTTTTGTGAAACGCTTGTGCACGGCCAGCACGGCGGCAATGCAGGGTTCGGTCAGGACGGCGAAAACCGCGTGGCAGATACAACGCGCCAACTGCTGTCCAGGCTTGACGGCTTGCACCATTATGTTGCCGTTAGCCAGGCTGCGCTGGTCAAGGCGGAAACGGATTTGAACGCCCTTGTTGAGGCCGTAAAAGCGGATTTGGCGACAGACATTGCCGACCGCGATGCGACACTTTTCGCCGAGCCACTTCCCTATGCGTTTGTCGACCACGCGCTGTTTGCACACGCTCTGCAGCACATCATTCTGAACGGCCTGACCTATACCCAAGACGGCGCACCAAGCGTTAAAATCTGGTGCGAGCACACCGAGCATTGGCTGCGCTTGCATATC
>JASBSO010000089.1 GCA_030148905.1 Kordiimonadaceae bacterium
CGTCGACCGTCATGGAAAAGTTTTTCAGCCGAAACTCAGGGCTGGACTGGTATTTTTCAAATTCGGCCTGCCACGCGGCGGCGTCCAATGGCGGAATAACGCCGGTGATCGGCCGCCAGTCGGTGATCGACAGGCCAGAACCGGTCAGCCGTGTGGCCCCGCCCACCATCACCATGATGAAAATCAAAGCGGCAACACCGCCCAGCCACCACAGGATGGCTCTTGGATAGGGAGGGGCGGATAAGGGGGTGGGATTGGTCATCTCGGTAAGGCCTTATAAACACACACGCCTTGGAGCCGTCTGTCAGGTCACTGCGCCGCGCACACCAAGGCGGCCAACAAGCACCCGCTCCAAAGCGGAAAAACAATAAAATAATACGACCCCCATGGCAGAGAGGATGATCAGTCCTGCGAACATTTTGGGCACCTGCAGGCGGTTGCCGGCTTCCAAGATGCGCCAGGCAAGGCCCGTCGACCCGCCCGATCCAGCAACAAATTCGGCCACAACCGCGCCGATCAGCGCAAGACCCGAACTGATCTTGACCCCCGCCAGAAGATAGGGGATCGCCGACGGCCATGTCAGCATCCAAAACCGCTGCCACCGGCTGGCTTTGTATAACCGAAACAGATCAACAAGTGTGGGGTCAACTTGCCGCAGCCCGGTCATCAGATTGGTCAAGATCGGGAAAAAAGCGGCGAGCCAGGCAATGATCACCAGCGCGCGGTCAACATGGTCGATCCCCACCCAAATCAGGATCAGCGGCGCGACAGACACAATCGGCGTCACCTGCAAAACAATGGCAATGGGATAGAGCGCCTGCCCTAAAAATCGGCTCAGCGAAAAAGCCAGCGTCAGAACAACACCGCTGAGAACGGCAAAGCCAAGCGCGATCAGCGTAATCCTTAGGGTGGCAAGGCCGGCGACAAGGAAATCGGCACTGTTTTCCCACAGGGCACCGGCCACAGCCGTTGGCGCGGGCAGCAGAAATTTCGGGATATCAAACGCCCATACGCTGACCTCCCAGACAAGAATAAGACACCCAAACAACAACACCGGCGGAAGCCAGGCTTTCATTCTGCCCTCCCCCGCATACGCGCTGATAGGGTTTTGACACAGTCGTGCAAAGCGGCAGAGGCGCGCTGCGCATCCGCATCGAGGCTTCGGTCAAGCCCGGGTTCGGTCCAGTCCGACACTGTGCCGTTGTGCATCACTGCGATGCGGTCGCCCAGAAACGCGGCTTCATACAGGCTGTGCGTGACAAAAACCACCGTCCAGCCATAGTGCTGCTGTAAATCCAGCAGCAAGTCGTTGAGCTGAAACCGTAGGATTTCATCCAGCGCGGCAAAGGGTTCGTCGAACAGAACCAGATTGGTGTGTGTTGCAAGCGCGCGGGCGATCGAGACCCGCATGCGCTGACCGCCGGATAGCTGCGCAGGCTTCCGTTTGGCATAGTCGGCCAGACCAACGGCCTGCAGGGCATCCCGGGTGCTGAGCGCGCCCGCCTCGCCCGACAGTCGGCTGGGCAGTGCCACATTATCCTCAACGCTCGCCCACGGCAGCAGCGCAGCATCCTGAAACACAAAGGCCGGGGCGGTATCAACGCCTTTTACTGCGCCGCTATTGGGGGTTTCCAGGCCCGCCAACAGCCTGAGCAAGGTTGATTTGCCGCAGCCCGACGGCCCCAACAGCACGCTGATATTTCCGGGTGTGAAATCGACATGCAAGTCGCTGATCAACATGCGGCCATCATAGCCGAAGGATACGGCGTCAAGGCTGGGCATTACGGACCCTTAGGGCAGCCTGAAACCAGCGAATAATCGACAAAATCGCGCGCGCTGACGTCGCTACTGATCAGACCAAGCGCCTGCATTTCGCCTTCAAATTGCTGCCACCGATCCGCCTGCATGCAGCCGATTGCCTCCGGTGCACCGACAATCGACCGCGCCGTCATCTCGCCGATCGAATAGGCAATCAGCGCGGGTGTCATTTCGGGGTTATCTTCCAAAATCAATGCATTGCCGGGCGCCGGGTCCCCGGTCAGATAGTCGCGCCACCCGCGCACCGATGCCTCGACAAATCGGCGAACAACATCGCGGTGTTTGGCCAGATAATCCGCGCGGGTCATGACCATGGCCGCATAGCCGGTATATCCGGCATCGGCGAACAGAAAAACCTTTGGCGCCGCGCCTGCCTGCCGCGCGGTAAAGGGTTCAGAGGTCAAATACCCCTCCTGCACACTGCCTTTATTCACCAGCCACGGCGCCAGCGAATAAGTGTATTTGCGGATTTGCCGGTCCTCATAGCCAAAGCGCGACTTCAACCACGGCCAAAAGGTGGCAATGGCACTGTCAGCGATAAAAATCGGACGGCCTTTAAGGTCGGCAAAGCCCGATGCCGGGTCATCCCCGTGCACCATCAAAACCTGCGGGTCTTTTTGAAAGCTGGCCATGACCACGCGCACGTCGGCGCCCGCCGCCATCAAATTATAAGGCTGAAAGCTGTTGGACGCCATCGCCACATCAACCGCACCCGCCGCCATCAGGCGCGGCACGTCGGTTTGCGGCCCGCCGGGGCGAAGGCGGACATCCAGGTCCGCATCGGCGTAAAACCCCCGCGCGATCGCCTGATAAAAGCCACCGTGCTCAGCCTGCGCCTTCCAGTCGGTCGCAAAGGTCAGCTTGGTTTGCCCGTAGGCCGCACCAAGGGTAAGACCCCCAGACAAAAGCAAAGCAATCAGTGCACGCAGCATAGCCGCCCCCTTAGCGTTTTTTGCGGCGTCGCCCTTCATAGGGGTTGGCCGATTTGCGCATGGTAAACCGTAATGGCACACCCGGCAGGTCAAAATCTTTGCGCAGCTCATTTTCCAGATAGCGCGTGTAACTGTCGGGCAGAACCTCGGGCCGGTTGCAAAACAGCTGAATGGTCGGCGGCCGCGTTTTGATTTGTGCCCCGTAGCGGATCTTGATGCGCCGCCCACCGGGACTAGGCGGCGGGTGCCGTTCGGTCGCGTCTGCCAGCCAGCGGTTGAAGGCCGCCGTGGGGATGCGCGCATTCCACAGGTCATAGGCGCGCTCGACCGCGGGCATAAGATGCTGCAATCCCTTGCCGGTCAGGCCGGATAGCGTCACCGTTTCCACGCCTTTGAGTTGCGGTAAAGACTTGGTCAACGCATCCTGCAAGGCGCGCTGAACACCCAACCGGTCCGTGACCGCGTCCCATTTGTTGAGCACCACTACCAGGGCACGGCCCTCGCGCACAATATGGTCGGCGATTTTCAGATCCTGCTTGTCGATGCCCCGCGCGCCGTCCAGCAGCAAAACGCACACCTCGGCAAATTGAATGGCGCGCAGTGCGTCCGAGACCGAGAGTTTTTCCAGCTTTTCATCAACCCGGGCTTTGCGCCGCATGCCGGCGGTATCAAACAGCTTGATCGGGCGACCGTCCCACGCCCACTCCACCGAAATGGAATCGCGGGTCAACCCCGCCTCGGGCCCGGTGATCAACCGGTCTTCGCCAATCATCTGGTTGACAAGGGTTGATTTGCCCGCATTGGGCCGCCCGACAACGGCGAGCCGCAGCGGACGGTCGTCGATGCTGTCTTCATCGTCGACAAATTCATAGTCGAGGTCGCCCTCTTCCGGCCCATCGTCGCGTTTGGCAGACCGGCCGGTGTCTTTTGCCTCGTCCGCATAGGGGTCAATGCCCTGTTGGCGCAGCCCTTCCGCGATGGCTTCATAAAGCTCTGCCAGCCCCTCGCCGTGCTCTGCCGACAGGGCAACAGGGTCGCCCAGGCCGAGGCTGTAGGCTTCGTAAACGTCCGGCAGGGTCGCCTGTGCCTCGCTTTTGTTGGCGATCAGGATCACCGGCTTGTTTGACCGGCGGACGACACCGGCAAAGCTTTTGTCCAGCGGCGTCACCCCGCTGCGCGCATCGATCATGAACAGCACAATATCGGCTTCTTCGATCGCTAGATCGGTTTGGCGGCGCATCCGGCCCGACAGGCTGTCGGGGTCGCCCTCTTCCAGCCCGGCGGTATCAAAAAGCGTGAACTTCAGGTCGGCAATCCGCCCTTCGCCCGCGCGCCGGTCGCGCGTCACGCCCGGCGTGTCGTCAACCAGCGCCAGCTTTTTGCCGACAAGGCGGTTGAAAAGCGTCGACTTGCCAACATTGGGCCGGCCAATGATTGCCAGGGTGAATGCCATGCGTCTCTCGCTTTTCTTACGT
>JASBSO010000161.1 GCA_030148905.1 Kordiimonadaceae bacterium
GTAAAATCTGCCGTCTTTAGCGCATCCTGATAATAAGGCTGAAACGGCAGCGGCACATAATGCACCTGGCTGCCAATATGCGCAGACTGCAGGTCTGCCATCACCTCGGCGCGCGGTTTTCCAAGCGCAGCAAAATCGATATGAAGCGCAGCAAGATGCCAGCCCGAACGCGTGCCCTCAGCGGGCGTGATCAAAGTTGCCGGGCAGTGCGACGCCGCCAGTGCATCTGCATATCGCGCCGCCAGATCGGTGCGTTTTTGCTGCATGGCGTCCAACCGTTTCAGCTGGCTTAAGCCCAGGGCACACTGCATGTCGGTGGCGCGGTAATTATATCCCAGCTCCTGCATTTCATAATACCAGGGTGCACGCGCCGTCGGGGCAAGCGGCCCCGAAAAATCGTCGCGCTGCATCCCGTGATGCCGCAGCCTGCGCATGTGCGCGGCAAAATCGGCGTTTTGCGTGGCGATCGCCCCGCCCTCACCCATGGTTATGGGCTTGACCGGATGAAAGGAAAAGGTGGCCAGGTCGTCGTCTTCGCCGCTGCCCGGCATGGCGATACGGTCGGCATGCATGCGTCCGCCGCCAAGGGCATGGCAGGCATCGGCAATAATCGTCAGGCTACGCGCGCGCGCCAGCGCAGGCACATCGGCATCGACCAAATGCCCGTTCAGATGAACCGGCATCACCGCCCGTGCCCTGGGGGCGCGGGCAAGCGCCTCTGTTAAAGTGTCGGGTGTCAATAGCCCCGTTGCTGGATCGACATCGGCAAAAACCGGCTCTGCCCCCGCCATGACCACGGCATTGGCCGTCGCCAAGAAGGTAACAGCGGGTACGATCACCTGATCGCCCGCGCCGATGCCCGCCGCAAGCACAGCCAAGTGCAAGGCGGCGGTGCCGTTGGCAACCACCACCACATGCGCACCGCCAAGATAGGCGCCCAGCGCGGCTTCAAACGCCTCAACGGTCGGCCCCGTGGTCAGATAGGCACTGCGCAGAACCTCGGCAACAGCAGCGATGTCCTCCTCGGAAACCGACTGCCGCCCATAAGGCAAAAAGCGCTCAGCCATTAATGCCCCTCGGCGGGAAGCTGGTCCAGAATGGTGCGCAGCTCGTCGACCGATAGCCACTCGGTATTTTTATCGCTGGAATATTCAAAGCCTTCGGGCATCGGCTCCCAAGATGTAGAACTGGCCTGTTTGAGATCCCAGAAATTCCATTCGGGATGAATGATATAGCGGTCATCGCGCGATTCGGTTTGCGCGGCATTGTGTTCGGTGATCATGATTTCGTGCAGCTTTTCGCCGGGCCGGATGCCGACATACTCGGTCTCAACCCCTGGTGCCATGGCTTCCACCAGGTCCATGATCCGCATGGACGGGATTTTGGGCACAAAAATTTCGCCGCCGCGCATCAGCGGCAGGCTCGAGAGCGTAAAATCAACCGCCTGTTCAAGCGTGATCCAAAACCGCGTCATCCGCGGGTCGGTGATCGGCAGGGTTTTGGCCCCGTCCGCCAGCAGGCGGCGGAAAAAGGGAATAACGCTCCCGCGCGAGCCCAGAACATTGCCGTAGCGCACCACCGAAAACCGCGTGCCGGTGCCGGCGGCGATTGAATTGGCCGCAACAAAAATCTTGTCCGATGCCAGCTTGCTGGCCCCGTAAAGATTGATCGGATTGACCGCCTTGTCGGTCGATAGCGCCAAAACATGCGGTACTTCAGCCTCGATCGCGGCATTGACCAGATTTTCCGCACCGATGACATTGGTGCGGATACATTCAAAGGGGTTATATTCCGCCAGCGGGACCTGTTTTTGCGCCGCCGCATGAATAACCAGATCCACCTTGCGCATGGCGGTTTTCAGGCGGCCAAAATCACGCACATCGCCAATAAAAAATCGCACCCGCGCCTGCTCGTCTTCGCTCAACTGGGTTTGAATTTGAAAATGATTATATTCGCCGCGCGCATATAAAAGCACCCGCCGCGGGTTATGGTCGCGCAGCAATTTTTTGAGCATACATTTGCCAAACGACCCGGTTCCGCCGGTGATCAGCACACTTTTGCCCGTGAGGTCCATTGACCCCAATCCCTCACCCATGGTCATTCCTTTTCTCAAACGATCCCAAACACTACGCACACAAGGCTGTTTTTACAGCTTTTTTCTCGTTACCATCGAGTATTGCAGGATTTGTGCCTGAGTTGGATCATTTTTTGCAAGTCGCTGATACGGGCCACAATTGGCCAGACGCAGGGCAATCATGGGGGTTGCCAGCGGTCAAGAGGTGCAGTGTGAACAAGGCAGACATGTTTGACGCCGTGTCGTTAAAGGCGCTTTCCTTGCTGACACCCGAAGAGTGCGCCGAGGTTCTGACCATTCGCAACGAACCGGGTGTGCGCGACCGCATGTACACAAACCACCTTATTTCTGCCTCGGAACATCAGGGCTGGATCGACCGCCTGGCGACCAGCAAAAGGGACGCCTTTTACGCCGTGTTTCTGTCAAAAAGACTGATCGGCGGTATTGGCCTGTCGCAGATCGACACCCAAAACCGGCGCGCCGACTGGGGATTTTACCTGACCAGCACGCTGCAAAAACAGGGGGTTGACTCGGTTATGTTCTTTAAATTTCTAGACCTGGTGTTTGACGAGTTTGATCTGTTCAAACTCAATGCCGAGGTGATGACCAGCAACACCGCAGGCTTGGCCATCCACCGTAAATTCGGCTTTCAGGATGAAGGGGTGCGCCGGGCGCAAATCTGGCGCGGCGACCGCCCGCATGACATGGTTCTTCTGGGCCTGACCGCCCCTGAGTGGGCGGTAAAACGCCAGCATCTGGCAGCAAGCGTGCGGGGGGAAGCATGACCATCGCCATCATCCCGGCGCGCGGTGGCAGCAAGCGCATTCCCGGCAAAAATATCCGCCCGTTTCTTGGCACGCCGATATTGGAGCGTGTGATCAACACCGCGCAGGCATCGGGCTGTTTTGCGCATATCATTGTGTCAACCGACAGCGAGGCCATCGCCGATATTGCCCGCACCGCCGGGGCCAGCCTTCCCTTCATGCGGCCCAGCACATTGGCTGACGATCAAAGCACCAGCCTGGCGGTGATGGCACACGCGGTTGCGACCTTGGCAGAGCACGGCATTCAGGCCGAGCATTACTGTCTTCTTTACCCAACGGCGGTGTTTACCACCGCGCAGGATTTGCAGCAGGCCTATACGAAATTCAAAGACGCGCAGGCGGATTTTTGCTTTCCCGTTGTGGACTTTGATTACCCCATTCAGCGCGCACTGGAATTCAAGGGCGACCATATTGTGATGTGCGACCCTAACCAGCATCTGACCCGCAGTCAGGACCTGGCACCCGCTGTGCACGACGCGGGGCAGTTTTATTGGGGGCGCCGCGCCGCCTTTCTCGCTCAGCGGTCGCCCTTTGACGGCAGCGGCGTTGGCCTGCACCTGCCGCGCTACCGGTGTGTTGATATTGACACCAATGACGACTGGGCCCGCGCCGAGTTGATGTTTCGCGCCATGCAAGACCAGGGATATCTATGAAAGTTGTTGTCCGCACCGACTCTAGCGACACCATAGGAACCGGCCATGCGATGCGGTGCCTGACGCTGTCGCGCGCGCTCAGGGCCCGGCTGACAGGAGATGGTTATCACCTCAGCATTGTCTTTGCGTCGCGCGTGATGCTGCCCGGCCTTGCTGAAAAACTGCACGCCTACGGCATGGAAACCCTCGACCTGGCCACTATCTTAGGGCCGCCGCCGGCCAATGACTTTGCCCAGTGGGACAAAGACGACCAAATTCGCGATGTGGCCGCTACGCTGCAATTGGCGGGGCCGGTTGACTGTGCAATTGTTGACCATTACGGCCTGGATGCAACCTGGGACCGGCGCGCCAGTCTGTGCAAGGGCCCCGTGGTGGTGATTGACGACCTGGCCGACCGACAGCACCACGCCGACATCATTGTCGATCAAACCTTTCAAGACGACGGCGACCGCTACAGAATGCTGAACAAGCTAGGGGCCAAGCACCTTGTTGGCCCGGACTATAGCCTGCTGAACCCTGATTTCGCGGCTTTAACGCCTGGACCCAGTTCCGGTAACGAAAAAGCCCGCCTGCTCATCAATTTGGGCGGGGCGTGTCGGCCCGCACAAACCACCGCCGTACTGAGGGCTGTTGCAGCGGCACCTGCCTTTAAGGCTTTCGATACCACCCTGCTCACCGGCATCCAAACCGATGCGGAGGCCGCAAAGACACTGGCTGCAACCGCGGGCACACTTGGTGTCACGGTCAGGCACTTTGTTGACGATATGCCATCCTTCCTCAACGGCTTTGACCTTGCCATCGGCGCGGGCGGGGTATCGTCGCTTGAACGCTGCGCTGCGGGTGTGTCGTCTTTAATCTTGGTGCTGGCGGACAATCAGCGCGCCTTTGCCAAAAAAATGCGGCAAAAGCGGGCGGTTTTTTCGGTGCACGAAATCGATGCGTTTACAACGCAGGATGCAGACGACTTTCTTGCCGCCCCGCAGGACAAGCATAGCGAAATCGCTACTTATGCCCGGGCACTGTGCGATGGTGGCGGCACCGGGCGTGTTGTCGACGCGGTGGCCGCAAAACTGCTTCGTTCCTACCAACCAAAGGCACAGGCCATATGACATCCCCGTCTGACATCCGTTTGGCCGGACGCCCCATCGGTGCGGCGCATGCGCCCTATATCGTTGCCGAAATGTCGGCCAATCATAATGGTTCGCTCGACGATGCGCTGGCGATTATCGACATGGCGGCAGAGGCCGGTGCCGATGCGGTGAAGATCCAGACATACCGGGCGGATACCATTACGCTCGATGTTGACAGGCCCGAATTCAAGATCAAGGGCGGCTTGTGGGACGGCAACACGCTGTACGCGCTCTATGAAAAAGCATCGACGCCCTATGCGTGGCACCCGGCGCTGTTTGCGCACGCGGCAAAGCGCGGGATCACACTTTTCAGTGCGCCTTTTGACCTGGCTGCGGTCGACTTTCTAGAAGACCTGGGGTGCCCCTTTTACAAAATTGCCTCCTGCGAACTGGTTGACCTGCCGCTAATCGCCCGCGTCGCCGAAACCAAAAAACCGGTCATTATGTCCACCGGCATGGCGAGCTTGGATGAGATTAGCGAGGCTGTTGACTGCGCCCGGCAGCATGGGGCACAGGATATTATCCTGCTGCAGTGCGTTAGCGGCTATCCGGCCCCCCCAGAGAATTACCATCTGGCCCATATTCCCGACATGGCAAAACGCTTTGGTGTCCATGTCGGCCTCTCGGACCATACGCTGGACAACACCACGGCGGTGGCTGCGGCGGCTCTGGGTGCTGTTTTGATTGAAAAACACGTCACGCTTGGCCGCGACCGCGGCGGGCCCGATGACAGTTTCTCGCTGGAAGCCGCCGACTTGAAAGCCCTATGCAAAGACAGCAAAACTGCGCATGCCGCCATCGGCACACCCGATTACAGCGTGCAATCCAGCGAACGCGGCACAACCATCTTCCGCCGGTCGCTTTATGTTGTTGTCGACATGAAAAAGGGCGACCGCCTCAGCGCCGACACCGTCCGCAGTGTGCGCCCCAGTCTTGGACTTGCACCCAAACATTATTGGTCGATTTTGGGTCGACGCGTCAACGTTGACCTGAAGTGCGGAACGCCCTTATCATGGGAGGCAATCGATCAGGAGGATTGATGTCGCACTGCCCTGAGCCTCGATTGACCATTCTTCTCGGCCTGCCTGCCGAAGCCGCAGGACCCCATAGTTTTTTGTGGCAACCCTTTGGGCATAAAACCCTGCTTGATCATAAAGTCGACTGGTTTCGCCGCCTGAACCCGGGGGCAGACATCATCCTGTGGCCAAGCGACAGTGTCGGGCTGCATGCCTTGCAAAACTGGGCCAAAGTGCAGGATGTCACCGTATATTACTGCGCGCACGATCCCGGCCTTGCACCGCTTGTGGATTTTCTGGGCCGCCGCGGTGCCGACACGATCCTGCGGCAAACCATCGACACAGCGCTGGTGCCGGTCACATTGTTTGCCCGCGCCATCGCCCATATGCAGCGGCACGGCCTGGACTATCTGTCCACACCGGACACGCCCGCCTTTCCGCGCGGGGTTGAATTTGAATTGATCCTCATGGCGGCACTCAGGGCCATGGCAACGGGCACACAAAGAGGCGACGGCGAGAAAATTCAGACGATTTCGGCGCACACGGACAAGCCACTTTTTACCGATATCATGCACGCCGAGCCGAATGAAAATGCACCCAATCTGGACTGGCGACCAAGCGTGATGTCACCAAGCGAAATCGATCACTTCTGGTCGCTGCAAACCACGCGCCCTGATCTGAGCGTTGCCGAGCTGATCGCGCATAGCGGCCAGCCCTGACCCAAAGGGGTATCTCTCAGGGTGCAGGTTCAAAGTGTGAGTGCAGCTAGGGTGCGGACTGGTCGCGCAGGGCAATGAGCTTGTCCTTGACGACGTCCAAGGCGCGCGCCCATCCGTCGTCGCCCTCACCGGCGAGAAAATACTGCCCTTTGGGTGACATGGGTACGGTGCCGGTTTCGGCGCCAAACCGCCACCACAGATCGCGCGACGCCACCCACCAGGCCCGGCATCCCACCGACGCTGCAAAAAACATGGTCGCCACGCCCGGGCCAATAATTACATCCAGGTTTTTCGCCATCGCCAGATTGGCTTCGATATCCTGCTTCATATCGACATCGTCATAGGTGTGCACCGTCAGACCGTACTCGCTTTGCGCGCGGGCAATGTCCTCGGCAACGTCGCCGTATTGCATATTGATAAAGTGCACGCCGTCGATGTCGGTAAAGCGGGCGAAATCATCAATGCGGAAATAATGCTGGCTGCGCCCCTGCTTTTGCACCCCGCTTTGCCAGCATATGCCAACACGAAGCCCGTCGCCGAGGGCTGCAAAGCGGGCGCGCCATGCGTCGACACGCTCGGGGTCGGCTTTGAGCCAACCCTCCTGCGGGGCGGGAACGTCCTCATGACTTTTCCAGAAATAGCGGTTCACCGAGGCAAAAGGCTCAGCATAGTCGATCTTAAGCGCGCCTTCGTTGATCTCCTTTTGCACCGCGGGGATGTGCCGGATCAAATAGCCCTGTTTGACCTGATCGCTGTGCCAGGCGACGCGGGCACCCGGGAAGCTGCGCTCAAAAATCGGCACCAGCCGGTGCTCGCACGAAATGACCAGCTGACCCGCCTGTTTTTGCAAAGCGGGAAAGGCGCAGGAAAACATCACCTCGTCGCCGATGCCTTGCTCGCCGCACAGCATCAACGTCTTGCCCGTCAGGTCGCTGCCGTCCCATTCGGGCAGGCCGTGCGACCATAAGATATGGTGCCCCATGGCGCGCCGTGAATTGTGGCGCACGCTGTAATGTTGGTGCGCTTCTTCCAGCTTGCCCTGCCCAAACAGGATGAACGCCAACCCCATCGAGGGTTCGCTCAGATTTGGGTTGATCTCTAGCGCGCGGCGGAACATGACCTCGGCCCGCGCAGGGTCATAGGGCACCAAAGCCTGCGCCATATTGTTCAAAACCCGCACATTGTCGGGTTCAAGCCGGTGGGCATTTTCAAAAAAGGTCAGCGACGCTTTCAGCCCGTCGCGCCATTTCACCGATATACCCAGCGTATTCCACAAATCGGCATGATCGGGAAAAAGCGGAATAACCGCCTGCCCCACTTGGATCGCTTCGTCATAATTGCCCAGAATATTATGCTCGGACATCAGGATCGCATAATAATCAGGGTTTGACGGGTTCATGGAAATCATGACCTTGGCGACCTTGACCGCCACTTCGTGCAGGTCAAGCTGCATGGCAAGATTGAGCATCAGCCCTAAAAGGTCAATCGTCGGTTTTGACTGTGTCAGCGCGCGACCGATCACCTTGATCGCCATGTCGCGCACACCAAGCTGGGTGAGCCCCGTTGCAATAACCGTCAAAATATCCAGGTCATCAGGGGCCTTGTCCCAAACATCGATAAACAGCGCCAGCCCCTCGGCATATTCTTCCCGCGCATAATGCTCGACCCCACGCTTCAGCTTGGCGCGCACCTTTGGGTCTTTCATCAATTGTGCTTTGGCATCCAGAAGGCTGGCCGGGTCTGCGGCTTGTGCTGTTTTGGGTGGTTTCCGGTCACCGGTCATCATGCTTCCCACGATACGCACTCCTTCGGAATTGCAAAGAATTTTGTCTTGGATCTGTCCCAAGACCGAGCCTGAAACCCTAAGCAAGCCCGGTGCCAGCCACCCGCGGCGTGTACGCCGAAATGACAAAATCATGCAAACCGCTGGTGACACAGCAAAAAGCACGTTAATCTTATGGTAGTTTTCGGGGTTGATAATGGGAGTTGGTCAGCATGGCACTGAAACTGTCGCTGAAGCCAGATGAGAAGCTTGTCATCAATGGCGCAGTTATTGCAAACGCTGATAGAAGGACAACACTGATTGTCCACAATAAGGCGTCTATCCTGCGCGAAAAAGACATCATGCAGGAACAAGACGTGACGACACCGGCGCGTCGGATCTATTTTCCGATCATGCTGATGTACATGGATCCCAGCCGTAAGGCTGAGTATTATGAGGAATTCATGATGCGAATGACCGAGTTTATGAACGCCATACGCACACCATCGGCCATTGAAACCTGCGTCAAAGTCAGCAGCAATGTCATGCAAGACAATTATTATGCCGCCTTGCTTGGGTGCAAGAAGCTCATCAAATTTGAGGAAGAGCGGCTGGGTGCACTGGACGCCGACGAGGCGCCAGCCTAACTAAGCATCGAAGAGGATGTTGAGAGGCAAACTGAGTATATGTCGTATCAAGCCTATCAAAAAGTTCAGCGGGACTCTGACAATCCCAGCGAAACCGAATACCGCGTCTTTGTTCAGGTAACGAGGGCGCTGCAGGATGCCCGCGAGCTGAAGCGGTTTGACCCTGCATTTATCAAGGCGCTCGATTGGAACCGCCGCCTGTGGTCGACGCTTGCGACCGATTGCGGACTTCCAGGCAACAAACTGCCCAATGAAACCCGCGCAGGGATCATCTCGCTGGCGATGTGGGTGTCGCGTCACAGCACACAGGTCGCGCGCGGCAAAGCCGACCTCGACCCCCTGATCAGTGTCAACCGGTCGATCATGACCGGCTTGAACAATCAAAGTCGGCAAACCCCGCCCAAAGCCGGGCCCGTGCAGGATGTGTCCGCGGATCAGACGTTCTGACAACACGCCGATACCCATTACGCTTAAAAAGGCCCGTTTCGGGCCTTTTTTTATTTGTCGCCTTTCCGGCAAGGCGGCAAAACTTTCCTCGTCAGGTGCGGCAGAATTTACCTGGATGGAGTTTTTTTCCGCCCCAAGGTCGGCAAATTTCGTATCTTTTCACATCCGGCCATTGGGCAGCATATACCCAGTGAATAAATTAACCCACTGTTTTTATTTATATTTATACTTGACCGGCATTTTTGGCACGGTCCCTGCAATTAATGTCGGCAGAAGCAAAACGCTTCCATGAGCAAAAGGCTCAAACCTTCTCAGAATGGAGACACAAAATGGCATTTTCGATTAACACCAATGCAGAAGCATTGTCCGCCCTTCGTACGCTTACCGGCACCAACGCCGAACTCGCAGAAACCCAAGCCCGCATCAATACCGGCCTCGACGTTGCCAGCGCGCAAGACAATGCCGCTGTCTTTGCGATCGCCCAGCGCCTGCGTGCTGACGTTGCCGGCCTTTCGGCCGTTCAGGGTTCGCTTGATAACGCGCAGTCCGCGCTTGATGTCGGCCTGGCGGCCGCCGAGGCCGCATCTGACCTTTTGATTGAACTGCAGGAACTGGCGGTTTCCGCTGCTGATCAGGGGCTCGATTCCGCAAGTCGTGACTCGCTGAATGATAATTTCGGCCAGTTGCGCGATCAGATCAGTTCGATCGTCAACACCGCTGAATTTAACGGCACCAATGTCGTGAACGGTGATGACAGTATCTCCGCTATCACCGACCCAACCGCAACCGCGGCGAACACCATCACCATCACCGGTGCCGATCTGTCGCTCGGCGGTGGTGTGATTACCGTCAGTGCAGCCGCAACCATTTCCGATGTAGCCGACGCCGCCTCGCAGGTTGCCAATATTGAAACCTCGCTAGATAACCTGAACGAAGTGCTGTCGCGCTTCGGTGCGGGGTCATCGCGCCTGGAATTGCAGGCCGAGTTTACCCGGACGCTGTCCGACAGCATCGAGATCGGTATCGGTAATCTGGTTGACGCCGACCTGGCCGACGCCAGCGCCGACCTGCAGGCCCTACAGGTGCAGCAGCAGCTTGGGCTATCGGCATTGTCGATCGCGAACTCAGCGCCAAGCGCCGTCTTGAGCTTGTTCGGATAATCAGGTTTGGCTCGGTAGATGTTCCCATAAGATAAAAACGGAACACATTCTTGAGCGGGGGCCCACACGGGCTCCCGCTTTTTTATTGGGTCAGCCTCACCGCCTAAGAGGCAAAATCTGCAGCTTTCCATGCTGCTATCTGTGCAAATTTTGCCTAGGCGGCGTTTTTTTCCCACCTCACTGCACGCTGGCAAACCGCAGAAATCTTCAATTTTTCCCAGAAGTCTGCCGCTTTTGACAATTCTTGCCGATCGGCAAAAGTGGCATGGTGCTTGCAAATAAACAACCGAGACAAAAAGTCTCAAGGGCAAAATGCCTTTATATATAAACTCCAAAAAGTGGAGAGCTAAAATGGCTTTTTCGGTTAACACCAATGAAGGTGCGCTTGCTGCGCTCCGTACTCTTACCGGCACCAACAACGAACTCGCAACCACGCAGAACCGTATCAACACGGGTCTGGAAGTGGCTGGTGCTGCAGATAATGCTGCTGTCTTTGCGATCGCTCAGCGTCTGCGCGCAGATGTTGCAGGTCTGAACGCTGTGCAAGGCTCGCTTGACAATGCTCAGTCGGCACTTGATGTCGGCCTGGCAGCTGGCGAAGCGGCATCTGACCTTTTGATTGAACTGCAGGAACTTGCTGTTTCGGCGGCTGACACAGGCCTCGATTCCGCAAGCCGGAACTCGCTGAACGATAACTTCGGTCAGCTTCGTGATCAGATCAGCTCGATTGTGAACACCGCTGAATTCAACGGGACGAACATCGTGAATGGTGACGACGATATTTCGGCGATCACCGATCCAACCGCAACGACAGCCAACCTCATCACCATCACCGGTGCTGACCTGTCGCTCGGTGGAACGATCATCACGGTCGCTGCGACTGCCAGTATTTCAACGGATACCCTCGCAGCTACCCAGGTCACCAATATTGAAAACTCAATCGACAACCTGAACGAAGTTCTGTCGCGTTTCGGTGCGGGCTCGACCCGTCTCGAGCTGCAGTCTGAGTTCACAACGTCCCTGTCGGACTCGATTGAAGTGGGTATTGGGAACCTGGTTGACGCTGACCTTGCTGAAGAGTCTGCGAACTTGCAGGCCTTGCAGGTGCAGCAGCAGCTGGGTCTGTCGGCGCTGTCGATCGCCAATTCGGCACCAAGCGCAGTCCTGGGCCTGTTCTAATAACAGCTCAATGATTGGTGGGTCGCCGGACACTGGCGGCCCACTTATAAGAGACAAATCAGGGACATTGCGCTATAGGAGATTGTGATCGGAGCAGAAGATGTCGGAGATAAGCAACACAAGTGGAACATTGAGCGTCGAAACGCTCTCGTCCACCACACCATCGGCGTCAACAACGCCCTCATCAGCAACACCGGAAACGACGGCCTCCGTGCCCGTTAGTGACAGTGTTAGCATTGGGTCTTTAAACGCATCTGCCATCCCACCAGAGACAGCAAGTGCCGCAACCGCAGGGTCGGATGACCCCTTGGTTCAGGCTGCACTCGCCTTGGAAGAAATTTTGCCCGGCGGCGAATTTCCCCCCAATACGTCGCTGCGGATCGAACAGGACGAGGAATCAGGACGCTTCATCTATCAGTCGATCGACAATGAGACAGGTGAAGTGGTCAGACAATTTCCACCAGAAGATATTCTGGAGATATTGGCGCTGTTCCGCGACCCCGAGGGTGTCATTTTTGACGACCTGGCCTGAGCCAGCTGCACATCGGCTATGCCGTACACGGGTGATACGGTAAGCAAGGCGCACGCTGCTCTGAGTAGGACGATTCTGAGAATTTGATCGCTATGTGCACGCGGCACATGGGCGATATTGGTGTTTTTGTGTCGCACCCTGCCCTTGCCATTGCAGGGCGTATCAACTGTGCTTATGGTCATGCGCCAATCGATCCTGCACGATCGCCACCCCGAGTACTAAGAGGCTGTTTATGAAATTCTCAGGCACCGATGCGTATGTCGCCACAGAAGACCTGATGGTGGCCGTCAATGCCGC
>JASBSO010000097.1 GCA_030148905.1 Kordiimonadaceae bacterium
CAAAACAAGTTCGGCATGGATGCAGTCCTGCGCGGCGGAGCGGTCGTATTGACTTGTTGCCAGAAAGATGCGCCCGTCCCGCCGCCACAGGCAGCCTTCGGGGTCGCAACTTTTTTCGGCGCGCTTGATATCCACGGCCTCGGGGTCAAGGCCAAAACCCTGGACCCACACATCGCGGCGGTAACCGCTGCGCAAGCGATCAGATTTTAAGCGGCCTTCGTCCCATATCACCAAGCTCGGCCCCGCAGCAATGATCGCGGTAGGCCGGGTTGCCAGTTGGGGCAACACCGCCACGCTGATCAAAAACGGAATCCACACCAGCCCCGGCGTTTTGCTGCGCAGCACCAGTGCCAGCACTGCCAAGGCGATACACACCGCAAGGCCGCCATCCGGCGGCGGCACGCTATGCACCACGGCAAGCGGCAGTCCTGCCCCCCAGTTGGCTGCAGCCAAAAGACCGTCAAACATCAGACCCAAAAGTTGCAGCAAGGGGCCTTCAAGATTGAATGGCATGGCGATCAGAACGAGAAGAACCACCGGCATAATGGCAAAGCTCATCAGTGGCATGGCGATAAGATTTGCCGTCGCGCCCAGCACCGCAACACCGCCAAAATGCAGGACCGCAAAAGGCGCAATGGCGACCTGCGAAACAAAAGTGGCCATCAATGCCCCGCCCAGATAAGCCGCTGCGGTACCGGCCACGCCGCGCTCTCGGATCGACCACTGCCCGGCCATGTGTTCATAAACCGCGACCAGGGCAAAGGTTGCCGCAAAGGACATTTGAAACCCGGGGCTTAACGCCTCAACCGGTGCCAAGATAAGAAGCAGCATCATCGCCAGACAGACACTGCGCAACGAAACCACCTGTCGGTCCGTCACCCCGGCGAGCAAAGCAACCGACACCATGATATAGGCGCGCTGTGCGCTGATCGGCATGCCCGACAGCAGCAGATACCCGCTTGCCACGCACCAGGCACCAATACAGGCATAACGCCGGGCATGATGGCGCGCGGCAAAACCCGGCCAGCGTGCCAACAGCCACTCGATACATAAAAAAGCAAAGCCCGCGATCAACCCCATATGCAGGCCCGATATCGCCAGCAAATGCGCCAGCCCCGCCTGTCGCATTGCATTTTCCGCCGCGTCCGACAGATAGCCACGCTTGCCAACCATTACAGCAGCGGCCAGACCCATCTGGTCATCGTTGAGATGCACCGTCAGGCGCCCGACAATGCCCTCGCGCACGCGCTCGACCCCGCCGCCTTGCGCCTCCACATCCAAAACCGGCGCAGTCAGGAAGCCAACACCGGCAATCGACTGAAAATACGCCCGCCGGGAAAAATCATACCCCCCGGCAATCGCCGGGCCCGGATTGGGCGACAGCCGCGCCGACATCCGTAGCCGGTCCCCCGCCTTGACAGCAGTAGCAAGCGCAGACACCCGGTCATTGACACGAAAACGCGCGCCCTGCGGAATGCCGTTTTGGGTATTGGCAGCCTCTACCAGATACCGCCGCCCGCCCGACCGACCTGCATCGACCGAGACAACGTCCACCGGCCAGTTCGCCATATAGAGCGGTGCATCGAGGCGAAAACCGTCATTGGTCGCCGCCCAGTAGGCCGGCCACCCCGTGCCGCAGAGGACAATCAGTGCACCGCACCAGATCCGGCGCATATGGCCGCGCGTAACCCCGGCCAAAACAGCCGATACGGCAGCCAGACCGCCCACCGTCCAAAGCATTGGCTCAAAGTTCAGCTGAAAATACAGCGCGACCCCCGCCAGAAGCGAAAAGCTCGCCAGGATCACCGGCCATTCCGGGTGCAGGGTCAAGGAGGGCGAAAATACGGTCAGCAGCCGCTTGCGGCGCAGTTGATGCGGTGCGGAAAAATCCAGATGGTCGCCCCCTGTCGTCATGCAGATCCTGCGCCCACAGGCTTGCCTTGGACGGCAAAACATGGTTCATGACAGCCTAAATCTATCCAGCCGAAGCGCTGGTCTTTGCCACCCAAAGTGAGTTTGTTTATGCCGCATGCATCGGACACAATCGTCACACGCTTTGCCCCTTCTCCCACTGGCTTTCTGCATATTGGCGGCGCCAGAACCGCACTTTTTAACTGGCTGCTTGCCCGCAAGCATGGCGGACAGTTTCTTTTGCGGATCGAGGATACGGACAAAGCCCGCTCAACCCAAGAGGCGATCGATGCGATTTTGGAGGGTTTGACCTGGCTTGGCCTCGACTGGGACGGTGACCCGGTGTCGCAAAGCGCGCGCGCCGACCGACATGCCGAGGTTGCCGAACAGCTGCTGGCTGGCGGGCATGCGTATAAATGCTTTGCCACGCCTGAGGAAAACGCTGCCGCGCGCGAAGCCGTCCGTGCGGAAGGGCGCGCCTTTCTCGGCGATTTGTGGCGCGACAGACCGCACGGCCCCGAGACCGAAGGCAAGCCCTTTGTCATACGCATGAAAATGCCACGCGAGGGCAATACGGTGGTCGATGATGCCGTGCAGGGTCAGGTCACAGTTGCCAATGGTGTTTTGGATGATCTGGTTCTACTGCGCGCCGACGGAAGCCCGACCTATATGCTGTCGGTCGTTGTGGACGACCATGATATGGGCGTCACCGACGTTATTCGCGGCGATGACCATCTGAACAACACCTTCAAACAGGTGCAGATATACCGCGCGATGGGGTGGGACTGCCCGCGCTTTGCGCATATTCCGCTCATTCACGGGGCCGACGGCAAAAAACTGTCCAAACGGCATGGTGCCCTGGGGGTCGAAGCTTACCGCGATATGGGGTACTTGCCCGAAGCGCTGCGGAATTACCTGCTCCGTCTGGGCTGGAGCGCAGGCGACGAGGAGGTGATCCCCACCAAGCGCGCGCTGGAGATGTTCTCCCTGGATGGTGTCAATAAAGGCGCAGCCCGCTTTGACTTTGACAAGCTCGACAGCATCAACGCGCAGTATTTGCGGCACATGAGCCCCGAGGCCGTGATGCCGACGATTGAGCCCTTTATAAACGCACAATTGGACCGCCCAGTCGATGAAGACGAAAAAGCCCGCATTCTGCGCGCCCTGCCCAGCCTGCTGGAACGCGCCAAGCGCTATGACGATTTATCGGACGCGGCGATTTTATTCTGTAACACTCGCCCGCTAAACCTGTCGGAAAAAGCAGCAAAGCAGCTCACAGCCGATAACCGGGTGTTGATTGGAGACGCAATAAAAGAGCTTGAAAAGCTTGCCGATTTTGGGGCAGATCAGTGTAAAGCTGCACTCGCACTCGTCGCAGAGGCACACGACCTTCGGCTTGGAAAGGTTATGCAACCTGTTCGGGCTGCTCTGACCGGTGGCAAACCGTTTGGAGACTTAGGCGAGCTCGTAGAGATTTTGGGACGCGCGGAGACGCTGGGACGCCTCAGAGACCAGTATTCCCCGGGCACAGATTGATTCAGTCCATGTGTTTCGACAGATGGACTTCCGAAGAGGAGACCGACTATGGCCAATGATCCAGCAAAACTTAGCGTGGATGGAGTAGATATCGATCTGCCCGTGCTCGAGGGCTCAACCGGCCCCGAAGTGATTGATGTGCGCAAGCTTTATGCACAAACGGGTAAATTTACCTTTGACCCGGGCTTCACTTCGACTGCGAGCTGCGAGTCCAAAATCACCTATATCGACGGCGATGCCGGCCAGCTTTTGTATCGCGGCTATCCGATCGAACAACTGGCTGAACACTCCGACTATATGGAAGTGTGCTATTTGCTGCTGTTTGGCGAACTGCCATCGGCCGAAGACCGTGCAAAATTTGAGCACGACATCACCTATCACACGATGATCCACGAACAGCTGCATCGCTTTTTCACTGGGTTCCGCCGCGATGCACACCCCATGGCGATCATGGTGGGCGTTGTTGGCGCCTTGGCGGCCTTCTATCATGACAGCACCGACATCAACGACCCGCGCCAGCGCATGGTGGCCAGCTACCGGATGATTGCCAAAATTCCGACCATTGCGGCCATGGCCTATAAATATTCGGTGGGTCAGCCCTTTGTGTATCCGCGCAATGACCTGAGCTATGCGGGCAATTTCCTGCATATGATGTTCTCGGTCCCGGCCGAAACCTATGAGGTCAGTCCGACGCTGGAACGGGCGATGGACCTCATTTTCATCTTGCACGCCGACCACGAGCAAAATGCCTCCACCTCAACGGTGCGCCTGGCTGGCTCGTCGGGTGCCAATCCCTTTGCCTGCATTGCCGCCGGTATTGCCTGCCTGTGGGGCCCGGCACACGGCGGCGCCAACGAGGCGTGCCTTAATATGCTGGCGGAAATCGGCACCGTTGACCGCATTCCGGAATATGTCGCCACGGCCAAGGACAAAAGCGACCCGTTCCGCCTGATGGGCTTTGGTCACCGGGTGTATAAAAACTTTGATCCGCGCGCGACCGTGATGCGCGACACTGCGCACAAGGTTTTGGGCGAACTGGGCGTGAAAGACCCGCTGTTTGACGTGGCCATGGAGCTTGAGAAAATCGCCCTCGAAGACCCCTATTTCATCGAGAAGAAGCT
>JASBSO010000162.1 GCA_030148905.1 Kordiimonadaceae bacterium
ATGTCTGTTTACGCAGGGCGCAGCGGGGCTGGATTGCCGCACATCTCAATAAGCGCTTGTCGCACTTATGCGTCACGGATAGGGTGCTTGCATATCGGGACGCCGCCCCCACAAGGCCAGAATACGGCCAGAAAGAGGCCAACCAATGCCGCTTTATCTACCCATTGCCGAACTGTCGATGAACATCCTGTTGGTCATCGCCATGGGCGGTGTGGTTGGGTTTCTCTCGGGCATGTTCGGGGTTGGTGGCGGCTTTCTGATGACCCCCTTGCTGATTTTTGCCGGCGTTCCGCCAGCGGTGGCGGTGGCCACCGAATCGAACGAAATTACGGCGGCATCTGTCTCCGGCGCATTGGCGCATTGGCGGCGCGGGGGCGTCGATGTGAAAATGGGCCTGGTCCTGATCGCGGGCGGCTCGATCGGCAGTTTTTTTGGCGCCTATGTCTTTACCTTTTTGCGTTCCGTGGGGCAGGTCGATCTGATGATCGCGCTCGCCTATGTGCTGTTTCTCGGCAGCGTGGGCGGCATGATGCTGTTCGAATCCGCCCGTGCGCTGATCCGTGAGCGCAGCGGCTGGACCCCGCCGCCCCTCGACCGGGCCGAGCGTCACAAGGCCTGGATTCATGCGCTGCCGTTCAAAATGCGCTTTCGCAAATCGCGGCTGTATATTTCGGCGTTGCTGCCGCTGTCGATCGGCATGCTGGTGGGTGTGCTGGCGGCGATTATGGGCGTGGGCGGTGGCTTTATCATGGTGCCGGCGATGATTTACCTTCTCGGCATGCCGACGGGCGTGGTGGTGGGCACCAGCCTGTTTCAGATTATTTTTGTGACCGCGCTCACGACCGTGCTGCATTCGGTCAATACGCAAACGGTGGATATTTTCCTGGCTGTTCTGCTGCTGGTGGGTGCGGTCATCGGGGCGCAGATCGGTGCGCGCATGGGGCTGAAATTAAAGCCCGCGCTGCTGCGCGCGCTGCTGGCGGGCATGGTACTGCTGGTGTGCGTGCGCATGGGGCTTGGGCTGGTGGTGGAACCAACCGAACTCTTCAGTGTGGCCGACGCGCTGCGCGAAGGGGCGCACTGATGCGCTGGCTGGTGGCATTGATGCTGTTTGTCTCGGCCCCTGCGCTGGGGCAGGGCGTGGTCACCGATCTGTCGGACCGGCGGATTGAAATTCGCTACAGCTTTGACGGGGCGGACCTGATCCTGTTTGGCACCGTCGACGAGGCGGTGCTGGACCCGACCCTGCCGACCTTTGATGTGGTGGTGATCGTACGCGGGCCCGAGCGCCCAACCATTGTCCGCAAAAAAGACCGCTTTGGCGGCATTTGGGTTAACCGCTCGTCGCTCTATTTCCCGGCGGCCCCCGGCTATTATGCGGTGGCGGCGTCCAAGCCGCTGGATCAGATCGCCGATGCCGCCGCCTATACGCGCGGCGGGGTTGGGTTTATGAACCTCAGGCTGGCGATCGAAGGCGGCCCGTCCGACGAGGCGCGCCGGCCCGAATATATGGCGGCGCTTCGGCGCATTCATGCCAGTGCGGGGCTGGTGCGCGAGGGCGAGGACCGCGTTGAAATCGTTGGCGGCAAGCTGTTTCGCACCAATATCCGTCTGCCCGCCGCAGCCCCTGTCGGGGCCTATAATGTCGATGCCTATATCTACCAGGCGGGCAAGGTGCGCGGGCGCAGCCGCATTGAAATGGACGTGGTCAAGGAAGGGTTTGAGCGCGCGGTGTTCACCTTCGCCAACGAGTTTCCGTTCCTGTACGGCCTGACCGCAGTCTTGATCGCACTTGGTGCCGGGTGGGTGGCCGGGGTTGTCGGAAAGAAGTGACACGAATCTGAATTTCGTGTTGCGGGCCGGCCGGAATTGATCAATAGCCACAACAAGTCACAATGGGATGGGGGACATCGTGCAGATAAAAGCGGCCCAAAAAAGCGATCATGCGATTCTGATAGAGATTTGGGAGGCCTCCGTGCGCGCAACGCATGATTTCCTTCCGGATGCGCATATCGCCGCGCTTAAACCTTTGATCCTTAATCAGTATTTTGATGCTGTTGATTTGAAAATCGCCTGCGATGACTCGGGCCAAATTCTCGGCTTTTGCGGGGTGCATGACGGCAATATCGAGATGCTGTTCATTGCACCGGAGGCCCGCGGCAAAGGCGTTGGCAAACAGCTGGCTCTGAATGCGATCACGCATCAGGCGGCGACCAAGGTTGACGTTAACGAGCAAAATGACCAGGCGCTCGGTTTCTACAAACATATGGGGTTCAGGGTGATCGGTCGGTCACCGCTCGACGGACAAGGTAACCCCTATCCGCTGCTGCACATGGCGTTAAACTAAGCGAATGAATAGTATTTGGCGGGTGCCTATCGGGCCTTGGTCACATGAAACCGGTAGGGTGGCGCATCGTCTGTTTCAATATCGCAGCCATGGCCGTGCTCGGCGCAAAAATTCGGCACATCCCTGAGCGCCGCCGGGTCGGTGGCGAGCAGGGTGACCTGCGCGCCGGGCTCTGCACCTGCCAGGGCCTTCATCACTTTCAGCACCGGCATCGGACAGCGGTGGCCCGTGGCGTCGACGGTGATCACAGTGTCTCTCCAAATTCGGCAACGACGAGACGGTAGCCGAGATCGAACGCGTCCTGATCCATCAGGTGGCCGTAGCGCTGGTGCCACCGGCCGGCGTCAAGGTCGCCGCGCAGTTTGGCAAGGCCTGCCTCGGGGTTGTTGATCAGGTGAAAGGCCGAGGTTGCCTTGAACACGGCAGGGTCGAAATAGGCCTCGGGCCGCCGCCAATAAGCCCCCAAAAATCCATCCTGGCAGTCATGCGGCACGGGCATTGGAGTTACCTGCACAGGGCCGAGCGCCGTTTCATATGCCGCCATGCGGGGGAAAATTGAGCGGTCGAGCGCGCGGATATTGGGGAAATAGTCAAACAGCCAGAAATCACACGCCCATGGGTCGACGGTAAAAATCACCACCCGGTTGCGCGCGACACGGCGCATTTCGGCGAGCCCCGCCGCCTTGTCTTGCCAGTGGTGCACGGTCAGCGACGCCATTGCCGCATCAAAGCTGGCGGTGTCGAAGGGCAGGGCCTCGGCCGAGGCCCGGACAACCGGTGCACTGGCTGGCGGGCGTTGGGCAATCATTTCGGCGGACGGTTCCACCGCTGTGACCAACCGGTCCGCGGGTTCATAAGACCCGGTGCCTGCGCCGACATTGACGACGGTTTTCGCCCCGCCAAGCGCCTGCCAGATCTGGGCGGCGATGCGCGGGTCGGCCCGGCGGCGGGTGCTGTATCCCTTGCCGATGGTGTCATAGAGCGTGGTCATAGGCGCACCATAACGGCATGCACAGTAAAGAAAAGAGCCCCGCTGTTTGGGTGAAAACAGCGGGGCTCTGACCGGGATCGGGTGTGTCCCGGTCTGGGACGGGATTTGGGTGCCGGGTGCTAAGTGCGTATCCCGTCCTAGCTCGTTGTCAGGGTCAGTGGATGATCTGCCCCTGCATCATACGGTCGCCCGGCAGGCGCTCGGCGGCCTGCTGGGTCAGGTGTTCATGGATCGACAGCCACATATCGAAGCCGTCGTCGTCGCCGATCTGGCGCATTTTGGCCAGCGCCTCATCGGCGTAATACAGCGCGCGGTCGCCAAAAGACCGCAGCAGGTTTTCTGCCACCATGCCGAAATAAAATTCAGGATCAAATGGCAGGGGGTTAGGAGCGGTGCTTGTTCTGGCCATGACGTATCCTCGTTTTCCTACGCGGTGATCCCGGGCCCCGGCATGTGGCCCGCTTGCTTTGCACCCTTATCAGCAAGCTGCGTGCCAGTTTTGAAAATGTGGGAAATGCTTGGCGGGCAGTCTGGGGCGGAAGGCCGAAGCGGCAGTCTCTGCCCAGACCGGGCAGGGATTGCAGGGTAAAGCCGCTTCGTCTGGGCCGATTTTGCCGTGCTGTCTTGACCGGGCCGCCCGGCCCCGCTAAGCGAAACACAAAGGGAGAGTTCCATGACAGCAGATGCCACCATCCACACGCCTTCGCACACCCAAACGCATGCCGGGATGCCTGGCGCGACCGGCCTGCGGCACGACTGGCAGCAAGCCGAGGTTTTGGCGCTGTTTGACATGCCGTTGATGGACCTTCTGTTTGAGGCGCAAACGGTGCACCGGCGCTTTCATGACCAGAACGCCGTGCAGCTGTCGCAGCTCTTGTCGATCAAAACCGGCGGCTGCGCCGAAGATTGCGGTTACTGCGCCCAGTCGGCCAAATATGCTGATGCGGTTGGCCTGAAGGCCGAAAAACTGATGGACGTGGAAACCGTGCTGGCGGATGCGCGCAAGGCCAAGGCGGGCGGTGCGTCGCGTTACTGCATGGGCGCCGCCTGGACCCGGCCGAAGGACCGCGATCTCGATGCGATTGTCGACATGGTCAAGGGGGTCAAGGCCGAGGGGCTGGAAGCCTGCATGACGCTGGGCATGCTAGAGCCGCACCAGGCTGAGCGCCTGGCCGAGGCAGGGCTCGATTATTACAACCACAATGTCGATACGTCCGAGCGCTATTATAAGGAAATCATCACCACCCGCACCTATGAAGAGCGCATTGAAACGCTGGCCCATGTGCGCGCGGCGGGCATCAATGTGTGCTCGGGCGGCATTATCGGCATGGGCGAAACGCGCGAAGACCGCGCGGATATGCTGATCACGCTCGCCAATCTGCCCGAACATCCAGGCAGTGTGCCGATCAATATGCTGACCCAGATCAAGGGTACGCCCCTATACGGCGTCGACAAGCTGGATCATTTTGAATTTGTCCGCACCTGCGCCGTTGCGCGGATGATGATGCCGCTGGCGCAAGTTCGGCTGTCGGCTGGCCGAGAAGAGATGGACGAGGGCATCCAGGCGCTCTGTTTCATGGCCGGGGCCAACAGCATTTTTTACGGCGAAAAGCTGCTGACCGCCTCCAACCCCGAAGAAAACAAAGACCTGCAGCTTCTTGACCGCCTGGGCATGTACCCCGAGCGGTGATTGGTGCCGCCTGGCGCTGCGCTGCGCGTATGGGACCTGACTGTCATACTGAATAGGCTGCGCCGCCCCCACCCTTCGACAGGCTCAGGGTGAGGGCTTGGGGTGAAACGGCCATGTAGACGGGAGCGCTGTGCACCCACGGCTTGGCATGCCCAGGATCAATGTGGAGCCGGGCCCTCGCTTGCATCCGGGCGCCACTCATATCTTTCTTGGCTGGCAATGAGGTCAAGACTGCAGCTGTCGCGGGTGATGTTGATCTGCCATGTATGGAGTGGCAGCATATCCCAGTGAAAGCCCTCGGTTTCATAGAGGATCAACACCCCGTCTTGTATGACCTCAATGTCGTAGATCACAAAGAGGCCGGAGTCGATCAGGCCGCAGTCTTCTGTCGAATTGATACGTCCATAAACCGTTTCTATCCGGTTCTCGACACCCTGTAGATATAGCTGGCACGGGGTGCTGTTTCGACCAAAAACAACAGCATATAGGGGTCTTCATCCCCGATCCATTCGCTGACATATAGGAAGCCTTCGTCTTGTGACCGGCGTTCAACACCTCCTGGGCAGCGAAACCCGACACGGATCTCAATGATGCAGGGTTTATCGGCATATGGGAGTCTGAGGAGGAAATATTTGTCTTCCGCAGTTTTTCCCAAATGCATAAATCGGAGGGTTTCCTCGCTCAAGTTTAAAGCGGAATAGTCGATTGAATTGAGAGCGCTGTCATAGTCAGCAGTGTCAAGGGTCTCTTGCAAAGAGATAATATCGCGGGGCGAAAATGGCGGCGAGCCGGACAGCATCGCTCATAATGCCAAGCATATGAGGCTCGCCTTGATCATTCAGCCTTCCTTCGGTCGCGGTGTTTTTGGTGGCCCAAGCAGGTCCGACCTTTTCAGCCATCCTTTATAGGGTAGCTTGTAAAAATATAACGTAAGACTGCCCTTTTTTATACCGCGAATTGTCACGCTTCCAGATGGCCGCAGGGGTTGCGATCTTTTCACATAAGTGCGCTTACCGTTGAAGGCCTCAACCCGTCATGCCAGGCTTGACCCGGTTCTGGTCTGATATCGTGCTCGATGAAGCTGCCTGGCTCGCCCTCCCCCTTCGACAGGCTCAGGGTGAGGGTTATGGGCATGACGGGCTGGGTGCGCGCGCTGTTAGGGCGTCTTTGCCCTTGGGCAGCTATCGCCCGCCCCCGTCATTGCCTCCGTCGTCTTCGTCGTTGCCGCCTTCTTCGCCTTCACCCCCGTCATCCTCAGGGTTCTCAGGGTCGTCGCCGTCGTCCGGCGCTTTGGGTGTTTCGCCGCGCTTCACCTCTTCGATGCCGACAACGGCTTCATAATTGCGGCGCTCGTGCTTGGCGTAAATCTTCTCCACCAGGTCGACCGCATGCGGCGGTAATTTGGTGCTGTTGGTAAAGCCCGCCAGCGACAAGACATTGTTGAACTGCCGTGTGCCCGTTTCATTTTGAATGAACAGGCTCAAGGACCCCGCCCGGTCTCCCGACGGGGTGACCCCAACGGCTGTGGAGCCTTCCATCAGATCGGCGATGTGCCAGTCATAATTGTCGGCGGTGATGCGGTTTGTTTGGTGCAGCTTGCCGGTGACATAGGGGTTGGTGAAGCGCTCCAGATGCGCGCGCAGGTCGGCGTCAAAATCGTCGAACAGCGGGCGGCCAATGTCATACAGCAGCGACACGCGCGCCGTGTTGCGGAAAAACCGGATCCCCCGCAGCGAGTTGACAAATTCTTTGGCATTTGTGTCGAGCAGGTCCCACACCGTGTCGCGGGTGTAGGCGGCGCGAATGATGTTCGGGCCACCAACCGCACCGAGATACAGCCCATACAGCACGCGCGGGTCGTCCCAGTTGGTGACGATGTGGCGCTCCAGATCGCGGATCGAAACAGCCTGGCCCTCAATGGTCATGATCGGTTGGTGCCAGATGCCGTCTTTGTCCTTCATCAGCGATTTCAAAGTGCGGCGGGGGTAGCGCTCGGCAATTTCGGCCATCACGGCGATATTGTGCAGATTGAGGAAATACACCAGCTGTTCGGTTTTGCTCCACTCGGCCAGCGGCACTTCATTCGGCGTGGCGGCCAGGGTGTCGCGCAGCATCCGCAGGGTGTTGATGTGGCTGTCTTTAAAAAGGTGGTAAAAGACCCGGTTGCTTTCGCCGCGCGTCGGGTTGGGGTTGCCGCGCCGAATTTTGGTCAGCCCGGTATTATAGGCCCCGACGGCGCGTCGGTCGCTGGGGCCGATGTCCCACACCACCGATTTCAGGATTTTATCCCAGTCCTGATAGGCGACGGAAATATCAGATGTGGGGGTGTGCCGGGTTTCAAGCTGGACGGCCTGGGTGGCGGTCAATCCGGCACAGAGCCCGGTACATAGCAAAATGGCAATGGCGCAAAGGCGCGCCCAAAAAGGGTGGACGGTGGTCATGGTGATCCTCGCTGTTGTCTCGGGTCTTTGCCCGACTTTTGTGCCTTTATCATAGCCCAATCCCCGGTTTGTGAGAAGCCGCTTAAACTGGTTGTCGCTTTTGGTCATAAAAAAAGCCCGGACCTCGCGGAGGACCGGGCTTTTTGCGTCGCTATGGGTGCATCTATTCGCGGTTGCCGAAAAGCTGCAGCAGGAACATGAACATGTTGATGAAATCGAGATAGAGGCTCACTGCGCCCATAATCGCGCCCTTGGCGGCCATCTGACCCGATGACATCATATAATAGCTTTGCTTGATGCGCTGCGTGTCATAGGCGGTGAGCCCGGCAAAGATCAGCACACCCGCCACTGAAATGATGAACTGCATCATCGTGGATTGCAGGAAGGCATTGACGACCACCGCGATCACCAGACCGATCACCCCCATCACCAAAAAGGCGCCCAGGCCCGACAGATTGCGCTTGGTGGTGTAGCCGAAGAGGCTCAGACCGCCAAACGCCGCCGCGGTGATGAAGAAGACGCGCGCGATGCTGGCATCGGTAAAGTGCATGAAAATCCACGATATTGACACGCCCATTGTGGCGGCAAAGGCCCAGAACACAGCCTGCAACGCCCCTGCCGACAGTTTGTTGATACCGAAGCTGAGCACCATGACATAGGCTACGGGTGCGAGTGCAAGCACCCAGCGTAGCGGTGAGGCAAACAAGGTTTGATACAGGTCGGGGTTGCCGGTCATTAGATTGCCGAAGACCATGGCCACAATGCCGGTCAGCAACACGCCCGACGCCATATAATTATAGACGCTCAGCATATATTTGCGCAGCCCGGCGTCGAACTCTGCCGTTTTGGTCGCCGTGCCGGTGCGCATCGCAGTGCGATAAGGATCAGCCATCAGTTTTCCCTCTGTTCCAGTGCGGCCACAAGGTCATCTGCCTTGGGTCGCTGACAATTGCATTTGGAGGGCGCACGACTTGTACGCATTCCCCCAATTTCATATCCTCATATTGGCAAAGATCGCCAAAAATTCAAGAGGAACAGACACGCCCAGGCCCACAACTGGCCGCACGCACCGCCCTATTCGTCGCGCAGCACCGCATTGGGTTTGTAGGCGAGCGCCCGCCAGCTGGACGCCAGTCCCGCACCCACCGTCACCACAAGCGACACCGCGACCACGACAATCATCGGCCACACCTGAAAGCGGAAGGGCTGCTCCCACAGAAAGGTGGTGGTCGCCCACCCGGCGATGGAGGCCAGCGCCAGCGCAATGATCGCGGTGACCAGACCAATGGCGATAAATTCCAGCGTATAGGCCCACAAGATTTGCCCGCGCACCGCGCCCACCACCTTGAGGATGACGGATTCGTAAACCCGCTGGCGAAACCCGGCGGCAATGGCCCCGGCCAGCACCAGTACGCCCGCAATCACGGCAATGGCGGCGGTGGCGTCGACGGCGGTGGAAATGCTGCCGACCACATCCTGCACGCTGGAGAGCACATCCTTCATCCGTACTGCTGTCACGCCGGGAAAGGCGCGGGTCAGCGTGCTGTGCGCGGCTTCTTCCGCCGCGCCGTCGGCCTGCAGCGTGGCATAAAAGGTATGCGGTGCAGCCTTCAGCGTGTGCGGGTCAAACAGCACGACAAAATTGAAGCCAAAAGTGCCCCAGTTGATCTCGCGCAGCGAGACAATTTCGGCGGTGATTTCACGGCCCAGAACGCTGACGGTCAGCGTGTCACCAATATCCACGCCCAGCCCGCGCGCCTCGGCGCGGCCCAGGCTGACCTGCGGTGGTCCGGCATAATCGTCGGGCCACCACTGGCCCTCCACCAGTTCGGAGCCTTCGCCCAATTCGTCAACATAAGACAGCCCGCGGTCGCCGCGCAGCAGCCAGCGAAACTCGCGCGCCACCTGCGCCTCGGATGACGGCACGTCATTGACCTTGGTGATGGTGCCGCGCAGCGCCGGGACATAGCGAATGTTTGACACGCCGTCGATGCCAGCGGCCATATCGACAAAGCGGTCGATTTCCCAGTTTTGGATATCGACGAAGAAAAAGGCGGGCGCTTCCTCGGGCAGGTTTTGGTCCAAGGTCGCGCGCAAATTGCCGCTGATCAGCTGCATCGAGGCAAACAGCGTCAGCCCGAGGCCAAGCGAAATAACAACCGCACCCGTGGCCGAGCCGGGCCGGTACAGATTGGCTAGCGCCATGCGCAGCAGTGCCCCCTTGGGCCGGGGCGCGCGCGCGGCACCGCGTTCGATCAGCCAGCTGGAGACGCGCAGTAAGATCAGCGCCGCCAGTGCCCCGCCCAGAAATCCAAGCGCCAGCCAGCGATTATTGGCCAGCACCACCGCCAGCAGGCTCACGGCAAAGCCCGAGCCAAGAACCAGCGCGATATAAAACGAGCGCGGCCAGCGCGTCTCGGGCGACACCAGGGCACGGAACAGCCGCACGGCGGGCAGGTCGCGCGCCTTGCCCAGCGGCCATGCGGTAAAGGCAATCGTGACCAGCAGGCCGTAAATTCCGGCCAAAACCAGCGCTTCGGGGTAAACCCCGGTGGTGATGTCGATGGGCACCGAATTGGGCAGATATTTGCCCGCCAGCAGCGGCGTGACCGCGCCGATCAGCAATCCGATAAGGATCGAGATCGCCGCGATGATCAGCACCTGGCTGAAATAGGTCCAGAAAATGGTGCGCCCGTCCGCACCCAAAATCTTTAGCGTGGCGATGGTTTTGGTCTTGCGGTCCATATAGCCCTTGACCGCATTACCAACACCCACGCCGCCCACCACCAGCGAGGCGAGGCCGACAATCACCAGAAATTCGCCGATTTGCTCAATCGCGCGGCTAAACCCCGGCGCGGCGTTGCGCCGGTCGGTAATGCGCCAGGTTTCCTGCGCAAAGCTGTCTTTCAGGTCATCCAGCGCCGGGACAAGGCGTGTCGGGTCATCCAGGCGCACCCGGTAATAATAGGTGATCAAGCTGCCCTGGGTAACCAGGCCGGAGGCCTCCATCACCTCGCCGCGCACCATCACCGTGGGGCCAAGCTGGAAGCCGATATGCGCCTGGTCGGGCACCTTATCCAGCATAGCGCGCAGTTCCACATCAATGCTGCCAAGGCGGAGTGTGTCACCAATCTTGACGTTCAACCGCTCGGCCACCAGCGGGTCAATCGCCGCGCCCCAAACGCCGTTCACCTTGCCAAATAGCGCCTCATGGTCGAGGGCAGGCGTGGTTTCCATCGTGCCATATAACGGGAATGCCGCGTCAACGGCGCGCATTTCCACCAGCGTCGCATCGCCAGAGGCCGGGTTGCGCCCCATTGTGCGCAGCCGGGATGACACCGACAGCTGGCCGATATCGCCCACCCAGTCAAACAGGGCCTGGCCCGCACGGCGCTGAAACAGGCGCACCTCAAAATCGGCACCCAAAATGGTTTGGCCCTGATCTTCGAGGCTGTCCTCAATCGCGCGGGTCAGCGATCCAACGGTGGCAATGACCGCCACGCCCAGCACCAAACAGGCGATAAAAATACGAAAGCCCTTCAAGCCCCCGCGCAGTTCGCGCAGGGCAAACCGCAGAGCGGGCGGCAGAGCAGCTTGGGCGGGCGCGGCTGTGGCGGTGCTGTTGCTCATCATGCCCCACCCGGCTTGGTGCGGGCCAGCAGATTGTCGGGTGTGGTGCCGACCGAGCGCGTATCGCCGGTGTCATCGACAATATTGCCGTCGGCCATCGAAATGACCCGCGCGCAGCGATCCGCCAGTTTGGGGTCGTGGGTGATCAGCACCAGCGTCGATTTGCGCCGCTCGGCCAGGTCAAAAATCAGATCGATGATGCCGCGACCCGTCTGGGTGTCGAGATTGCCGGTCGGCTCGTCGCCGAACAGAATGGCGGGCTCCGGCGCCAGTGCACGCGCCAGCGCGACGCGCTGTTGTTCGCCGCCCGACAATTGGGTGGGGTAATGGTCAAGCCGGTGGTCAAGCCCGACAAGTTTTAATTCTTCCTCGGCGCGGTCAAAGGCGTCGCGCATGCCGGCGAGTTCAAGCGGAACGGCCACATTTTCGATTGCCGTCATCGTCGGGATCAGGTGAAAAGCCTGCATCACGATGCCAATACCCTTCAGCCGGTGGCGGGCCAGCGCGTCCTCGTCGGCGCCGTCAAGCCGCAGCCCGTCCACAGTCACCGCCCCTGATGTTGCCTGTTCGAGCCCGGTCATCAAGCTCATCAACGATGATTTGCCCGACCCCGACGGCCCGACAATGCCAACGGTCTCACCAGCGAGAACAGAAAAGCTGAGCGATTTTAGGATGTTAACCGGCCCTGCGCCCGACTCGAGCGTCAAGGACACATTCTCAAGCTTGATGACCGTTTCGTTTTGCGTCATGATTCGTTATCCCGCTGCCGTTTTTTGGTTTTGGACGTATAGAAAGACCATACAGCAGCCATTAGGAGGCCTGGCCATGTTGGTCAACTCACAGTCGCGTTCCTTTTTATGTACGGCCCTTCTTATTCTCTGGGTCAGTTTTGCGACCGGTGGCGTGTCTTCTGCGACGGATGAACAAGGGACATTGGATATTCTCGCCTTCGGCGACAGCCTGACAGCGGGGTACGGCCTGGGCCCTGGCGAGGGCTTTGTACCGCAGTTGAATGATTGGCTAAACGCCCACAGCGACATTCATATCGAAGTGACCAATGGCGGTGTGTCGGGTGACACGTCGGCAGGCGGGCGCGCGCGCCTCGATTGGGCACTGGCCCCCTTTGGTGCGGCTGGCCCCGATCTGGTGATTTTGGAGCTCGGCGCCAATGACGGCCTGCGCGGGATTAATCCCAGCCTGACCCGCGAAAACCTGACGGCGATCATGGATACACTTGAAGACCGCGATATTCCCGTGTTGATCGCGGGCATGTTGGCGCCGCCCAATCTTGGACCGGATTATGCCGACGGCTTCAATCCGATCTTTCGCGATCTGGCGGACATGTACCGCGCCAGCTTTTACCCGTTTTTCCTCGACGGGGTCGCCGCTGACCCGGCGCTCAACCAGTCCGACGGTATTCACCCCACGGCCGAGGGGGTCTCGATCATTGTCGAGAAGCTTGGCCCGCTTGTGCTTCGTGCGGTCCTGAGCGAGGACCCGCCCGACTAATTCCCAGCCCTCAGCGAGAGGAGGCGTCGATGCATCGATTATTTGTTGGCCTGGAAATTCCATCAACCCTGTGGCCGGCGCTCGATGCAGCGCGTGGCGGTGTGGAAGAGGCCCGTTGGCAGCGCGACGACCAACTGCATCTCACCCTTTCGTTCATTGGCATGACCTCGCGCAAAGTGATGCGCGATATTGAGGGCGAGCTGGCATCGATCAGCTTTTCACCCTTTGCGCTGCGCCTGCGCGGGACGGGGCAGTTCGGCAAAGACGGTCAGGTGCGCGCCCTTTGGGTGGGTGTCGAGGACCCCGAGCCCGTCAGCCTGTTGCATGAAAAGATCCAGCACCGATTGGCGGGGCTGGGCTTGATGCTCGATCAACGGCGGTTCATTCCGCATGTGACCCTGGCGCGGTTCCCCAGGCGGGCTCGGCCCGCGGTGGATGCCTGGTTTGCCGCCAATGAAAATCTGCGCAGTCATGAAGAATGGATCACCAATTTCACTTTGTTCTCCAGCCACAAAACCGACGAAGGCCGCTACTATCGCCGTGAGGCGTCATTTGGGCCGAATTTTGATGCCTATACCGACGATATCGACCGGGACATGGATGAGATTGACCGCTGCCGGTCTGTCGACTGGTATATCGATGGAGGGGCGACACCGTCCTGGGCGTAAGGCTGCAGGCCCAGACTTCAGTGTCATGGGACAGATCGGGTGTTTGTGCGCCGGGCGGCGATAGATAATCCAAATGGCGGGTTGGTGCGAAAATAGATCGGCGCCTGGCACGGTCATCACACTTCGGTCATTTCGGTGTTTGATCAGGGAAATTGGCTTGAAGTGCCTTTGGCGGGGCCTAATTAAGCTTGCAACTTTTTTATAAGATTTTTATCGGCTATGGTCACACGGCATGATTGGTATAGGGGTAAGAGCATGTCGCTCAAAACGGTAATATATGCGCTGGTGGTGGCTTTAGCGGGCGCGCATCCTGTGTGGGCGCAGAGCCTGGATTTTATCATTCAGGACCAAAACGGTGACCCTTTGAGTGACGCGGTCGTGTTTTTTGAAACCCCGGATCGGCAGGACACCACCCCGCGTGAGATGATTTTGGACCAGACGGGGGAGAAATTTTCACCCTATGTGATGGCCGCCCGCCGCGGTGATGTGCTGAAATTCCACAACAGCGATCCGGTGTCGCATCATATCTATTCGTTTTCGCGGGCGATGCCGCTGAATATGGTGATGCACCGCGATACGGTCTCGGGCGATCTGCTGTTGGAGCATAGCGGTGTCATTGCCCTTGGGTGCAATATTCATGACCATATGGCGGCCTTTGTTGTGGTTGGCGATACCGATATCGCCGTTGTCAGCGACCGCGACGGCAATGCGCGGCTGCCGGGCAGCAAAACCACTGAGCGTGAGGTCAAGGTTTGGCATCCGCGCCTTTTGAAGCGCGCGCTGGTGTCGGTTCCCGTCAGTGGCGGTCAGGGGACAACACAAACCATCACATTGCGCGTTCAGCCTGAATTGAAGCCGCCGCAGACCCCAGCCATGAACGAGCGGGCATACTAACGATGAAGTTGAGTTACAGGGCGAAGATCTTCCTGTTTGTCACTGCATTGTTGCTGGCGGTGCAGGCGGTCAGCTTCATGCTGGTGACCAATTCCACTCGCGCGCGCATCTTGGAAAACGCAGTAGAAGACATCAATCTGTCGCAGCAGATCATGGTGCAATATATCGAGGATTTAAGCCGCCAGGCGCTTGTGACCAGCGAAGTGTCGGTGCGCGATTTTGCCGTAAAACAATATCTGGCAGGCGACGACCGGGCGACCCGGCTTTCGGTGGTGCGCAACATTGTTGGGCGCACCCATGCGGATTGGGGCGGGTTTTTCGACCCCGAACGCGGCATTATTGATTTCACCGATCTGACCCCAACCAGCGTGCGGTCCGAGGACAATCTGCAAACGGTTCTGTCGGCCATGCAGGAAGACGGTGTCATTACGCTTTCGGGTGTGGGAGACCCCAACGGCAGCGCCCAGCTGATGACCGTGGTGGCGGTCGATTATCCGCGCACCATTGGCTATATGGTTGTTGGCTTTGTGCTGGATGATCAGACGCTGAACTCGATTTCCAACCGCTTGCCGATCGATGCGCAATTGTCGATTTATCTGCCCGACCGCGAATTTATGGCCGCCACCCAGTTCAGCAACGAGATTCTGGAAGAGTTGAACAACAGGGTGGATATCTTCATGACCCCCGACAAACCGGGCAAGGTCAGCTCGTTGTTTATTCAGGGCGAAGAATTTGCCATTGCGTCCTCGCCGTTTCGCTCCATCGGCGATTTTGGCGTTGTCGAACTGGTGGTTGCCTCATCGCTGGCCCGTGTTGAGGCCGAAGCCCGCGACCTGGCTCTCACCCTGGCGGCGCTGTTTGCCGGTGCGCTGATTCTGGCGGGCAGTGGCGCGGTGATCTTTTCGAACCGGCTCAGTAAACCCATCGAAATCCTGACCAAAGCCGCGCAGGAAATTGAGGCCGGTGAATATACCGATCTGCCCGATATCAAGCGCAGCGATGAAATTGGGGCGCTGGCAAAATCGTTCAGCACCATGTCGCGTCGGGTACGCGACCGGGAAAAACGCCTTGCCTATCAGGCGCGCTATGACAATGAAACCGGCCTGCCCAACCGTAGCGAATTGTCCAACCGCATGACCCAGCGTAATGATCAGGTTTTGCTGATCCTGCAGGTCGATGCGTTGGAAAAGCTCGGCTACACGCTTGGGCGCCAAACCGCGCAGTCGGTGATGACCTATCTGGCCGCAACCATGACAAGCCTGGCCGGCATTGAAGGCCTGGCGGCCCGGCTCGGCGATGACCGATTTGCCATTGTCAAAGCGTGCGGCGATTGCGACCCGCTTGATATTGCCCAAGACCTCTATACCCGGGTGATCGGGATGCCGGTGGAGGTTGACGGCTATGAAATTGACATCCACGGCAATGTTGCTGCGACCCTTGTGGATGCGGCCAATCCGGCGGTGACCATTGGCCGGGCCGAGGCGGCGCTGTACCGTGGCCGCACGGCGCATCTGCCCGCGGTGATTTATGATGTGGCCCTCGACGAGCCTGATATCGACGCGCTGACCCTGATGGGGGAAATGCGCAAGGGGTTCGAGACCGGCGAGATTCAGCTCTATGTCCAGCCCAAGGTCGACCTGAAAACCGGCAAAACTATTGAGGCCGAGGCGCTGGTACGCTGGTTTCATGAAGAGCGTGGGTTTATTCCGCCCGACAAATTTGTCTCTTTGTGCGAACAAACCGGACGCATTCACTTGCTGACCGGATGGGTGTGCCAGCGCGCGGCAGAGATTGTGCAATCCTGGCGGGCGCTGGGGCTTGATACGCGCCTGGCGGTCAATTTGTCGGCGCAGGATATGACCGACGGCGACCTGCCCGGCCGGTTGACGCGCATTGCGCTCGATGCGGGGCTGAGCCCAGCGGATTTTGTGCTGGAGGTGACCGAAAGCGCAGTGATGACCGACGCCAAGCGCGCGCTTGATATTATGAAAACTCTGCATGATCAGGGCTTTGAGCTTGCGATTGACGATTTCGGCACCGGCTATTCCTCGCTTGAATATTTGCGACATCTGCCGGTTAGCGAGGTGAAGATCGACCGGTCCTTTGTGCAGGATCTCGACAGCAACAGCGACAACCGCACAATCGTTCAAGCCGCCATTCAAATGGCGCAGGGTTTGGGCCTGAAAATCACCGCCGAGGGCGTTGAAAATGCCGAAACCATGGCCTTGCTGGCGGAAATGGGCTGCGACAAGGCGCAGGGCTATCACATCGCCCGGCCGCAAAATATTGAAGATTTCTCCAAATTTTTGGATGAAAGCGATTTCGGTAGGCCTTAAGGCCCAGACATGGCGCGGCACAGCATAGTCAAATGGATCACTGGCGGCGCACTCAGCATCGCTGCGCTGGTGCCGCCCCTTCATGCTCAGGATGGCGGGCATCGGCCAAGCTTTAAATTTATGGGTCTGGGGGATGTCCGACTGGTGTTTCCCGACGGTGCGACCAGCAGCTTTGACGGCGGCTTTGGGCGGTTTCGGTATGGCGGCGGCGACCCGCTGGTGCGCGTTGGCGAAGCGGCGCTTATTGGGATAGGGCAGTTGACCCCAACCGTGCTGGCGGTTGCGCATGTGCAGCACAACCCGCAGCTATCGAGCGAGGTTGATGTTGTTGAGGCTTTTGTGCGCTACCGCCCGGCCTCATCGTCCCGGTTTCGCACCAGTCTGCGCGCGGGCTTTTTCTTCCCCGAAGTGTCGGACGAGCAGCGCGGCACCGCCTGGTCGAATGTGTATACGCTGTCGAACAATCTGGCCAACACCTGGATCGCCGAGGAGGTTCGCCCCGTCGGCGGCGAGGCCAGCCTGGAATG
>JASBSO010000113.1 GCA_030148905.1 Kordiimonadaceae bacterium
GCGGGCGGCGTGGACTATGCCATTTGTACGGTCGAGGACCATACGGTCGAAAAAATGGCGGAACGCAACCTTTTGCACCATGCCTTTCATGACGGGCTGACCGGTCAGCCCAATCGTGTGTTGTTTCGGAATCGGCTTGAAGAAGCCGTCGCCGAATGTGAAGCCAGCGAAACCGGCGAAGGTGTTGCGGTTTTGATCATCAACATCGACCGCTTCCAGCAGATTAATGACAGCTTCGGCCACAGTGTGGGCGACCGATTTCTTGTGGCGATCGCCTCAACGCTGCGCCGCTGTATTCGCGGGCGCGATACGCTTGCGCGCTTGTCGGGCGATGAATTCGCGATCCTGGTGTCGCGCTGCGCCAATGACGAAGACATCAAACTGGTGACCGATCAGGTGCACGCAGCGATGCTGCAGCCCTTTGATCTGGACGGCAATGAGGTGTTTACCACGGTATCGATTGGCGTGGCCTCAACGTTGAATATTTCGGTCCACCCGGAAGACTTGATCCGCGATGCCGACTTTGCCATGCACCGCGCCAAATCGCTTGGCAAAGCCCGGACCGAGTTTTTTCAGCGCGACATGCACCAGCGCGTGCGGTCCAACTTTCACCTGGAGACGCAACTTCGACGCGCGGTGGAACGCGGCGAGCTGGAATTGAAGCATCAGCCCGTTGTCTCGCTTGAGGACGAAAGCCTCATCGCGTTTGAGGGCCTCGCCCGTTGGACCCACAAAGACCGCGGCAATGTCTCGCCGGTGGAATTTATCCCGCTTGCCGAGGAAACCGGCGTCATTGTGCCGCTGGGCCGCTGGGCGGTCGACCGTGCCTGTCAGCAAATCCGCGGATGGATCGACGAATTTGGCCCCGAGGGCGCCCGACCGATCAATGTCAATGTATCGGGCGTACAGTTTGCCCGCGATGATGTCGCCATGATGATCCAGGGCGCGCTGGAAGAAAGCGGCATTCCCGGCAGCATGCTGCGTATCGAACTGACCGAAAGCGCCATCATGTCAAACCCCGACGCGATATCGCGCACGCTGAACACCATACGCGAGCTGGGGGTCAAAGTGGCACTGGATGATTTCGGTGCGGGATATAGCTCGCTGACCTATTTGCACCAATTCCCGATCGACATTATCAAGATCGATCGCGGCTTCATCAATAAGATGAAGGTTGGCAACCAAACCTATGAAATTCTTAAGATGATTTCCAACCTAGCTGTCAATCTTGGTCACCGTGTTGTCGCCGAGGGGCTGGAGGATGTTGACCATATCAGCATGATCCGCGCATTGAAAATCAGCTATGGTCAGGGGTTTTACTACTCCCCGCCTGTGTCGGACGAGGTGGCGACATCCATGCTGGCGGGTAACCTGCCCTGGAAGGCCTGACGCTTGTAATTGCATCGCAATTTGACCACATTAGCTGTGTGGCGCACCAAAGTGCACGGTAACTGATAGCGAGGTCAGGATGGCGGACGAGAACACATCAACCGATAAAAACACGTCAACCACGGACGAAAAACCGGCAAAAAAACCGGCTACGCGCACGCGCAAGGCGACGCCAGCGAAATCCAAGGCGACTGCGAGCAAGAGCACAGCACGCAAAAGCGCATCGGCCAAAACACCGCAGCGCAAAAGCCCCGCACGCAAAGCACCCGCAGCCAAGGCAGGCGCATCACCAACCGCCACGCGGTCAAAATCCGCGCAGCCAAAGGCGGGCACCAAGGCCGCATCGGCCAAAGCAACGCCGAAATCCTCGGCCTCAGCCAAGGCAAAACCCGATAGCCAGACGGAATCAGCGCCCAACCCAAAAGACCGGGACGATTTCTCGGAAGACTCGCTGAGCCTCGGCCGCGATATCCTGCTGGCGCGAACCTGCTATATGGTCATGTTTGGATTTTTGGGCTGGCTTGCCACGGTTGTCGGGCTGGGACTGGCCGTTGTCCATTTGATTTTGACCGCTGTGCGCGGCGAACCGAATGCAGAGCTTGCAAGGCTTTTGAAGGTTTTGGGCGACTATGTCGCCGATGTCTTCGCCTATCTCAGCTTCGAAACCGACACCAAGCCCTTCCCGCTGGATGAAGACGATTAATGAAAGCCCACGGCTTCAAACAAAATCGGTGATGCCAGGGCAATGATCGCGATCAGAATGATCGCGCAGATCGCGGCTTTGATCATATCCAGCATAATATGGCCTCTGGGGGCGCTTCAACGTCCACCGGCATGCGCGTCCACCACGCGCCGCGCCGTATCGGGAAAGTCTGAAAAAATCCCATCGATTTCAAGCGCCAGCATCGCCTGCAATTCCTCTGCAGCGCTATCATAGCCCGTGGCCACATAGTCATCGCGCAGCGTCCACACATGCACCAGCAATCCGGCACCGTGCGCAGAGCGCACAATCTCACCCGCTGGCTCGCCGAGCGACAACAGGTCTTTGGCAATGCCGATGCCGGCAATGGCGTCCGCATAGGGTTCAAATTCAACATTTGGATGCACGTCACCGCGGTGCTCGATCCCGTAGATCAGCAAAATTGCCGGAACCGCGCTCTGCCTTGCAAAATCAACCAGAAATTCTGGCTCAAAGCATTGAAAATAAATGGGAATATTTGCGCTTTCCACCGCATTAAAGGCGGCATTCAACGCCGATTTGGGGTCATGCCCCATCTCTTGAAACAAACTGGGGCGCTTCATTTCCGGATACAGCCCGACAGGCCGCCCTGCCCCTTTGACCAAATCCAGCACCTCGGCAAATGTGGGGATGGTGTATTGCTCGTCATGGTCTTGGCCGCGCGCAGGAAAGGGCTGTTTGGCGCGCAGGGTTTTCAATTCTGCCAATGTAAAATCAAAGACATACCAATCCGCCCGGCCTTCCAGCACGCGCTTTCTATCGGCAAATTCCGGATGATCCGCCACATCGGTGGTGGTCGACAAATACACATCGTGGCGCGCCACCAGCACACCGTCTTTGGTCAAGACCAGATCGGGTTCGATAAAGTCTGCGCCCTGCTCGATACCAAGCTGATACGCCGCCAGGGTGTGTTCGGGCAAATATCCGCTTGCGCCCCGGTGCGCAATCACAATCGGGGTATCACCTTCGGCTGAAAGCGGTGGGGTTGTCGTCATACTCCCGGCAATCATTATCGCACCCAACAAAGCCAATATCCGCACGCCATTCCCCTGTCGCTGTCGTCAAAACCATGACGGAACCCTTTGCGCCATCATGGCATAAAGCTATAGTGCGTCCAGTGAAAAGACGAGTTTTGAGATGGACCCACTGCAACTGATCGGCTCGCTGACCGCGATCCTGGCGCTGTCGCTTTTGGTATGGCTTTTGAACCGCCGATACGCACCCCTGACGGAAAACAGAGTCAGGGCGGCTTTTGCACGGTCCTATCCCGATCTTGATATTGAATGGGTGGTCATCGACGACGCGCAAAATTGTGCTGTGCTGTTCACATCAGGCGGATGGGCGGCTGTGCAGCGTATTGGCGACGGGTGCGTGTGCCGCACCCTTACGCACGGCCATACCCCCAAACAGCAGGGCGCGCGGTTGATGATCAACACCGGCGATTTCACCGCGCCTGATTTTTGCTTTGTTGCCGCATCTGAGGCAGAGGCTTCTGACCTGATGCAGCGCCTCTCTGAGCGGCAGCCCGCCGCCGAAGGCCTCGCCCATGCCCATTGATGCGCTCTCCCTGCCCAGCCCCACCCAATTGGCCGTCCCGGCTTTTGTGCTGCTGGTGTTGTTGGAAATTCTCTATGGTTGGCGGTCTGGCCGCGCCCGGTTCGAAGGACGCGATACGCTGACCTCGCTGATCATGGGGTTGGGCAGCACGATTTCAGGTGCCCTCACTGCCGGGTTTTTCTTCATTCTGTCCTACTGGATTTGGGAAAATTTTGCGATTTTTGACCTGGGAGCAAGCTTGTGGGTGTTTGTCGCCGCCTTCATTCTGGATGATCTGGCCTATTACTGGAAACACCGCCTTGGGCACCGGATGCGCTGGATGTGGGCGGCGCATGTCATTCATCATTCCAGCCAGCATTATAATCTGTCGACCGCGCTGCGCCAAACCTGGACCGGCCAATTCACCCCGGGGTTTTTGATCAGCATCCCGCTATTTGTGATGGGGTTTGAGCCGGCGATCATTTTCTTCTGCGGCGGGATCAACCTGATCTATCAGTTCTGGATCCACACCGAAGCCATCGACCGCATGCCGCGCTGGTTCGAGGCTGTCTTCAACACGCCGTCGCATCACCGTGTTCATCACGCCAAAAACCCACGATATTTGGATGCCAATTATGCGGGTGTATTCATCATCTGGGACAAGTTTTTTGGAACATTCATACCCGAAGAGCGCGACGATCCCTGCGATTACGGCCTGGTCAGCGACCTGGGCACGTTCAATCCGCTTCGGGTGGCGTTTCACGAGTGGGTTGGGATCGCCCGTGATGTCTGGACAGCCAAGCGCTGGCGCGACCGGGCCATGTTCCTAATCGCTCCACCGGGCTGGACACCCGATGGCTCGCGCCTGACTTCGGACATGATCAAGGCCCGCTGGCAGGCCGGACAAAAGCATGTCAACAACACGCCTGGCTCTAAGCAGGGCACCGACCCTGTCGCGGCCGAGTAGTTACCGAATTCTGTCAACACCATAAGCAAGCACGGCTCCGCCCAGTCCGCCGCCGACAGCGCCCCAAATCACCCCAAATTCAAGCGAAATGGCGGAAACCGTCCCCACAACAAGGCCGATCGCTGCGAAAAATCCAATTTTTGTCACGCCTTATCCTTCGCTGCTGAAATGCCATGCCCACCTATGACCCAAGCCGGGCGGTGGAATCAAGCCCAACGCGCGAAAAGCTGATGGCCTGGCCGCGCAAAAGCGGTTGGCTTGGCTGGGGCCCCCATGTTAGGTACAGGCGGATTTTTGAAGGTGGATACACCGCCTCGGCTAAGGAGACTGACTGTGAGTGATGATCCTATTGTCATTGTCGGCATGGCGCGCACCCCAATGGGCGGCCTGCTGGGTGATTTAAGCAGCGTAGACGCCTGGGAGCTCGGCTCGGTGGCCATCAAGGGCGCGCTGGAGCGGGCCGGTGTTGACGGCGGTGATGTCAATGAAACGATCATGGGCTGTGTTTTACCTGCCGGTCAGGGTCAGGCCCCTGCACGCCAGGCGTCTAAGGCCGCCGGTATCCCCGACGCCAACGGCGCCACCACCATCAACAAGATGTGCGGGTCGGGCATGAAAGCCATGATGCAGGCGCATGACGCGCTGAAGGCGGGCTCTGCCGATATCATTGTTGCCGGCGGCATGGAGAGCATGACCCGCGCGCCGCATCT
>JASBSO010000166.1 GCA_030148905.1 Kordiimonadaceae bacterium
GCTTGTGCCGGGTGATTTATCCGACGCAGGCCCTAAAGCATGAAGGCCGGTAACCGATATGCGCCATCACTATCTGCGTGGGCCGATTTTCAGCACAATTGCAGATCCCGCTGAGGCGGATGGCGCAGCTTTTTTCTATTATCCGGACGGTCTTTTAGAGATTGGCGACGGGCGTATTCAGCGCGTCGCCCCCTTTGAGAGTGCCGACATTTGCCCTGATGACCCGGCAATTCTCCATATTGATGGGCTGATTACGCCGGGCTTTGTCGATACGCATATCCATTTTCCGCAAATCGATATGATCGCCTCTTATGGTGAAAAGCTGCTCGACTGGCTGGAGCGCTATACCTTCCCGGCAGAGGCCGTCTACAGCGACCCTGCGCACGCCAGCGATGCGGCGGTGTTTTTCCTCGACCAGCTGCTGGCGAGCGGCACCACATCGGCGCTTGTCTTTGCCAGTGTGCACAAAGCCTCGGTCGAGGCCCTGTTTACCGAGGCGCTGGCGCGGGATATGCGCCTGATCGCGGGCAAGGTCCTGATGGACCGCAACGTGCCCGAGGCGCTGCGCGATACAGCCGAGGAGGGCGACGCCGACACCCGCGCGCTGATCCGCGACTGGCACGGTCGCGGGCGGCTTGGCTATGCGGTTACCCCGCGCTTTGCCCCGGCCTGCAGCGACGATCAGATGCGGCGCGCAGCGCGCACACTGTCAGAGCATCCGGACGTCCTGATGCAAACGCATATGAGCGAAAACCTGGCGGAAATTGACTGGGTCAAATCGCTTTATCCTGATGCCACATCTTATCTGGATGTGTATGACAGCTTTGGCCTGCTGACCGACCGGTCGGTGTTTGCGCATTGTATTCACCTCAGCAACGCCGAGCGCAAGGCGATGGCGCAGGCCGGGGCGTCCGCCGCCTTTTGCCCGACGTCCAACCTGTTTTTGGGTAGCGGCTTGTTTGACTTGGCGGCAACCGAAGCCGCCGGCGTCAAGGTGGGGCTTGGCACCGATGTGGGGGCCGGCACCAGCTTTTCGCTGCTGCAAACGCTCAATGAGGCCTACAAGGTCGGCCAGTTGCAGGATGCGCCGCTTGATCCGGTCAAGGCGTTTTACCTGGCGACGCTTGGCGGGGCCAGGGTGCTGGGGCACGGCGACAAAATTGGTAGCCTGGAGGCCGGGAAGGAAGCCGACTTTATCATCCTCGACCCCAAGGCAACGCCGTTTTTGGCGCGCCGCACCGCGCATGTCGACCAGATCGAGGACTTGCTGTTTATTCTGGCAACTCTGGGCGACGACCGCGCCGTCAAGGAAAGCTGGATCGCCGGCACGCGGGCGTATCGGCGCGCTTAGGTCAGATCAAGGGAAATGGCGAAGGGCGCTTCGACCTCGATCAGGTTGATCTCGGGGGCTTCGCTGTCGTGGATGCGGTCAATCACCAGAAAATCGCTCTCGTCCTCCAGCGCCAGGCTGTAATGGTGCCAGGTGCCGGGGGCATAGTTCACCCCTTGGTGCGCCTCGGCTTTAAAGGCGACGAGTTTCTGCCAGTCAGGCTGATTGCCACCGTCTTCGCCGGGCGGTGCCACCACAACAAGATAAGGCCGGGCTGAGAGGGGAATAAACGCCTGACTGCCGACCGGGTGGCATTCCATAATGCGTATCGGGATCGGCAGGGCCAACGGTTTGGAGCGAAACAGGCTGATCCCCGTGCGCCCGCCTTTGGCCGCAGTGTCCACAGCAGCCATGTCGTGGAAGCGCGTGGTATTGCCGTAATTGATCGGATAGGTCCGCTGGGCATGCGCGGTGTCGATAACATCGCCATAAGGGGCAAAGGCATCGGCCGTTAGGGCGTGTGGGCGAAGGGTGATCATAAGCGGGGCTCCTCCCATGCCAAATTACGGGCTGCATGGGAAATGCAAAAGCGCTAATGTTGCACCCGGTCAAGAATGAGGAAGGTTTATGTTGTCTGCGCGGTCCATAACCGACGATGAATTCGAGGCGGCGTATAGCGCGCTGATGACCGACGGCTACGCTATTTTTGAAAACGTGCTGCCGCAAAAGGATGTCGACAGTTTGCGCGCGGCGCTTGCGCCTTATCTTGGGGGCGACCTGCGCGGCCGCAATGATTTTGAAGGGCTGAAATCCAACCGGGTTTACGGTCTTTTGGCGAAGGATCCGATTTTTGCCGAACTGGTGACCCACGATTTGCCGATGCGATTTGTTGAACGGGCGCTGGGCGAAAGCTGTTTGTTGTCGGCGTGTTTGGCGATCAATCTGCTGCCGGGCGAGTCCGCCCAACCCTGGCATCAGGATGATGGGCATATTCACATCCCCAACCCCAAGCCGGTCTCGGGCATCAGCACCTTTTGGACCATCGATGCGATGACCGAAGACAATGGTGCGACCGAAATCTTGCCTGGCAGCCATCTGTGGGATGATGCCAAGGCTGCAGGTCTGGCTGATGAAGCCGCCTTTTACTCGCAGAGCGATCCAAACGCAGACGCGGATGCACACCGCCGCACCGAAACCCGGAAAATGACCATGCCTGCCGGGTCGCTGATGATGACATGCGGCAATCTGTGGCACCGGGGCGGCGCGAACCGGTCAGACGCGCCGCGGTTGATCATCACCCCGCAATATTGCGCCGGGTGGGCCCGGCCTCTGGAGACGATGACGCTGGCGGTGCCGCCCGATATCGCGCGCACCCTGCCCGAGCGGGCACAGCAGCTGCTTGGGTATTCGATCCATCCGCCTTTTATGGGCTATGTGGACGGGGTGCATCCGGCAAAATCGCTGCAGGCCTGATGGGCTGATCCACGCAGCAGCCCATAGTCGGGCAAGCCGCTGGCCTCAATGACGGTCGCTGTGCGCGGCAATCCACGCGCCGAGCTTGGCGCGGTCTTCCTCTGTCATGCCCGTTTCATTGCCCAGCGGCATGATGGTGCTGGCCACCGCCTGCGCTTCGATTTGTTTGGCATATTGGCGGATCAGCGCATCACTGGTCAGCACAACACCGCCCGGTGGGGCGTCAAAAGCCTCATGCGCCGGGTTTTCGGCGTGGCAATTGACGCAGTGCGTCTGCACAATTGCGCGCACCTCGGCGTTGGAGACCACATCGCTGGTGGCCAGACGGGGCCGCTGCAGCGACGAGCCGATCATGACAGCCACGAACAAGGCCGCCGCCAGCAGCAGCAATATGGGGCGCACGGTGCCGCGGTTTTTCAGGTTGAAAAAGTGCCGGATGCTCCATCCCGTGGCCCCGAGGCCTGCCAAGATCAGCCAGTTATAAGGCCCCGAAAATGCCATCGGGTAATGGTTGGAGATCATCAAAAACAGCACCGGCAGGGTCATATAATTGTTGTGGAGGCTGCGCTGCTTGCCGGCGGCACCAAGCGCCGGGTCGGGGGTTTTGCCGACGGTCAGGTCATCTACTACCTTGCGCTGATTGGGGATGATCACAAAAAACACATTGGCGACCATCACCGTACCGATCATCGCACCAATGTGCAAAAAGGCCGCGCGGTCGCTGAACATCTGGGTCAGCCAATAGGCCGCCCCGGTCAGGGCGAGAAACCAGACGGCCCCAAAAATATCGCCGCGCTTGCCCAGCGGGGTTTTGCACAGCGTGTCATACACCACCCAGCTGCCCGCCAAAAAGGCCAGGCTGATGCTGATCGCCTCCGGGGGGCGCAGCGCCATTTTCGACGCGTCGATCAGGAAAATATCGGCACCCAGATAATAGACCACCGCCATCAGCGCAAAACCCGATAGCCAGGTGGTGTAGGCCTCCCATTTGAACCAGTGCAGCTCGTCGGGCATTTTGGGCGGGGCAACCGCATATTTTTGTTTGTGGTAAAAGCCGCCGCCGTGCACCGACCACAGCTCGCCCGAAACGCCGTCCTTGCGGTCGTCCTCGTCCTTGGCATCGCGCAGGTTATTGTCGAGCCAGACGAAATAAAAGCTGGAGCCAATCCAGGCGATGCCTGCAATGAAATGAAGCCACCGAATAGCCAGGTTCAGCCAGGGGGTGACATCAAGGTCCATCATAGGCCCCCTGCGCGTTCATAGGCGCATATCTTTGCATAAGCCGGGGTGGTCAAAAATTCTTCCAGCTCGTCATTCATCACCAAATCCACAAACAGCGCCTTGGCGTCGTCAAGCCGGGTGAAGTCGGGGCGCTCGGCGCGCACCTCTTCGGTGACGCTGTCGATCAGGGTGGTCAGCATGGCTGCGTCGATGGTCCGGCCGTCGTCGGTTTTGGTGCCGTGGACGCGCCACTGCCACATCTGCGTGCGCGAAATCTCGGCGGTGGCGGCGTCTTCCATCAGGTTGAAAATCGGCGCGCAACCGAGCCCCTGAAGCCAGTTGGCGAGATATTGCAAGCCGATGGAGATATTGCGGCGCATGCCCGCTTCGGTAATGCTGCCGGTGGGGACCGCCAGCAAATCGGCGGCGGTGATGGTGACATCGCTGCGCAGGTTATCCAGCTGGTTCGGCCCGGGCATGGCGGCGTCGAATACTTCCATGGCCACGGGCACCAGCGCCGGGTGCGCCACCCAGGTGCCGTCGTGCCCGTTTTCAGCTTCGCGCACCTTGTCAGCGCGCACCTTTTCGATGGCGGCGGCATTCGCCTCGACGTCGCCCTTGACCGGGATTTGCGCCGCCATGCCGCCCATGGCATGCGCGCCGCGCTTGTGGCACGTCTGGATCAGCAAAAGGCTGTAGGACGTCAGAAAATGCGTCGCCATGGTGACATCGTCGCGGTTGGGCAGGACAAAGTCTACGTTGCGGGCGTGGCGCTTGATGAAGTTGAAGATATAGTCCCACCGCCCGCAGTTCAGCCCGACAATATGGTCTTTCAGTTCAAAGAGGATTTCATCCATCTGAAAGGCGGCGGTGATGGTTTCAATCAGCACCGTACAGCGCACGGTGCCGCGCGCCAGGCCAAGCGTATCCTCGGCGAAATCGATCACCTCGTTCCACAGCCGCGCTTCCAGATGATGTTCCATCTTCGGCAGATAGAAATACGGCCCCGAGCCGTTAGCCGCGGTGCTTTTGGCGTTGTGGAAAAGATAGAGGCCAAAGTCAAAGAGACTGGCCGAAATCGGTGTGCCGTCCAACGTCACATGGGCTTCGTCCATGTGCCAGCCGCGCGGGCGCACCAGCAGCGTGGCAACCGTGTCATTCAGCCGATATTGCTTACCATTATCAGGGTTCTCAAAGCTGATGGCGCGGGCATTGGCGTCGCGCAGGTTGATCTGACCCGAAATCATGTTCTCCCAGCTTGGGGTGGAGCTGTCTTCAAAATCGGCCATGAAGCACTTTGCCCCGGCATTGAGCGCATTGATCACCATTTTGCGGTCAACCGGGCCGGTAATTTCCACCCGGCGGTCCTGCAGGTCGGCGGGGGCAGGGCGCACGCGCCAATCACCGGCGCGAATGTCTGCGGTTTCAGCCAGGAAATCGAGCGTGCCGCCTGCGTCAAGCCGAGCCTGGACATCCACCCGGTTTTTCAGCACGTCCCGGCGCCGGGCACCGAATTTGGTCTCAAGTTCGGCAATGAAGGCGAGCGCATCCGAGGTCAAAATGCCGTCCTGCCCCTGAACAGGGTCCGCGGTGATAGTCAGATGTGCTGTGGTCGCCATAGGTCTTCAGTCCTTGTTTTTGTTGCCTGAATTTGCGCGCGCCGGGCTTAACACAGAAAGCAGTTCAGCAGCAACCGACGCGGCGATGATCGCGGGTTCCTTACCGCCAATCCCGGCAAGGCCGATGGGGCAGGTCACCGATGCGATGATCTCGGGGGTGTATCCGGCTTCTTTCGCCAGGCGGCGCTCGAACTGGACGCGCTTGCTGCGCGATCCGATCAGCCCGACATAGCGCGCATCGCCGCGCGCCAAAATGGCCGCCACCAGATCATAATCAAGCCCGTGGTCGTGCGTCATCACCAGATAGGCGGCCTCGCGTGGTGCCTTCTCAATCGCGCTGACCGGGTCGCCGGTACAGATGCGCAGCGTATTTTCGGGCAGGGTTTTGGGGAACTGGTCTGCGCGGCTGTCGACCCAGTGCACGGCAATGGGCAAGGGCGCGAGCGCCTGCACCAAAGCCTGGCCCACATGGCCCGCCCCAAACAGCATCAACTGCGCCAGATCGGTCGACAATGGCTCCAAAATCGCGGTGGGATTGGCGCGGTCGCCCAGCAGGTGCAGCGGTGCACGCTTGCCCGCAGCAATCAGCGTTTTGGCCTCATCTGCCGCCACAATCTTGTGCGTGCCCGCGGCGATGTCGGTGTGCAGCCAGTCCTCGGCGCTGGCCTCGGCAATGGCCGTCCAGTCGCTGGGCTTGATCCGCTCCAGTAGGACCGCGACATTACCGCCGCAGCACTGGCCCAAAAGCGGGCCTAAGGGGAACCGCAGCAATTTGGTGGTGGCGTCAGCCTGTTTCAGCATATGGCGCGCTTTCGCAACGGCCTGATATTCCAGATTGCCGCCACCGATGGTGCCAGCCTGGCCGTCGGCGGTGACCAGCATGCGCGTGCCCGCATCGCGCGGGGCAGAGCCCATCGATTCCACCACCCGGATCAAAATGGTGGGTTCAGTCTGCGCCGAGACGAGGGCGTCCTGCCGCCAATGCCGCCCGGTCATGCACGGCCTCGTGCTTTGATATCTTCAACCGCCGTCAAAACCGCTTCGGGCGTGGCGGGCGCGTTCAGCTTTGGAAAGACAGTATACTCGCCAACCGAAGCCACTGCATCGGTCAGCGCCGAGAGGACCGAAATTGCCAGCATGAAGGGCGGCTCGCCCACGGCTTTGGATCGGTGGATGGTGGGCATATGGTTTTCATTCTCGAACAGGACAATATTAAAATGCGCGGGGCGGTCGCTCGCTGCCGGGATTTTATAGGTGCTGGGCGCGTGGGTTTTCAATGCACCTTTGTCGTCAAAAACCAGCTCTTCGGTGGTCAGCCAGCCCATGCCCTGAACAAAGCCGCCTTCGATCTGACCCTTATCAATGGCGGGGTTCAAGGACCGCCCGACATCGTGCAGAATATCCACCGCCAGCACCTTGTTTTCCCCGGTCAGCGTATCAATTGCCACCTCGGACACCGCAGCCCCATACGCAAAGTAATAAAAGGGCCGCCCGGTGTGCGTGGCGCGGTCATAGTGGATGTCGGGCGTTTTATAAAAGCCATTGGCCGACAGCGAGACGCGCGCCAGATAGGCACGTTTGACCAGTTCGTCAAAGGTCAGCACATGATTGCCCGCGCGCACCTCGCCGCGCTGGAACGATACGTCGCCCGGCGCGCAGTCGAAGCTATCAGCGGCAAAGTCGGTCAGTCGCGCCTTGATGGTGCGCGCTGCGGCCCGCGCGGCCATGCCGTTCAGGTCCGAGCCCGAACTCGCCGCTGTCGCGCTGGTGTTGGGGACTTTGCCGGTGTTGGTCGCGGTGATTTTGACCCGGTCAATATCGACCTGAAATTCCTCCGCCACCACTTGCGCCACCTTGACAAACAGGCCCTGGCCCATTTCGGTGCCGCCGTGGTTCAGGTGGATGCTGCCATCGGTATAGATATGCACCAGCGCCCCCGCCTGATTGAGGTGGGTGGTGGTGAAACTGATGCCGAATTTCACCGGGGTCAGGGCAATGCCGCGCTTGATGACGGGGCTTGCAGCGTTCCAGTCGCGAATGGCGGCGCGGCGCGCCCGGTAATCAGAGGTCTCGGCAAGCTGGCGCATGATGTCGCCCGCCACATTGTCCTCGACCCGCATACCATAAGGCGTCATGTCGCGCCCCGGCGCGCCGTAAAGATTGGCGAGGCGCACATCCAGCGGGTCTTGCTCCAGCGCGAAGGCGATATGGTCCATCACCCGCTCGATCATCACCATGCCCTGCGGGCCGCCAAAGCCGCGAAACGCGGTGTTGGAGACCGTATGGGTTTTCAGCCGCGCGCTTTCAAACTTTACGGCATCCAGATAATAGCAATTATCAGAGTGGAACAGCGCCCGGTCATTGATCGCCGCCGATAAGTCCATCGACCGGCCGCAGCGCGACGCCAAATGCGCCCGGTATCCGGAAATGACGCCGCTCTCGTCAAAGCCGACGCGGCTGGTGATCACAAAGTCATGCCGTTTGCCGGTCATGTGCATATCGTCGTCGCGGTCCAGGCGCACTTTCACCGGATGGCCGGTTATAGCCGCGCCCAGTGCCGCGACCGACGCCATAATTGCGGGCTGGGTTTCCTTGCCGCCAAAGCCGCCACCCATGCGCCGCACCTCGACGGTGACAAAGCTGTCGGGGATGTTCAGCACCCCGGCCACCAGATGCTGCACCTCGCTTGGATGCTGTGTGGACGAGTGCACCACGATGTCGCCGTCTTCGCCGGGCACAGCGAGGGCAATTTGCCCTTCCAGATAAAAATGATCCTGCCCGCCAATGCGGATGTGGTTTTCAAGCGTGTTCTTGGCCGTTTTGATTGCAGCACCTGCGTCGCCCCGGCCCATATGTTGAACCGGTTCCAGATGCATCGCGTCACCTGCGGCCAGCGCATCGTCGACGGTGATGACCGCATCCTGTTCGTCGATATCCCACTTCGCCAATTTCGCGGCGCGGCGCGCGGCTTCAAGCGATGTCGCCAGCACCGCAAACACCGGCTGGCCCACATATTCCAGCGCATTACGGGCAAAAAGCGGGTCGTCATCGCGCACCGGGCCAACCGAATTTTTGCCGGGGATATCGGCGGCTGTCAGCACCCCTTCAACGCCCGCAGCAGCACGCACCGCCTCCAAATCTAGCGCCTTCAGCCGCCCGTGCGCCACTGGCGACATGGCAATATAGGCATGTAAAAGCGCCTTGGGCTCGGGCATGTCGTCAATATAGATGGCACTGCCGCTGACATGTTTGTGCGCACTGTCGTGCTGGCGCGGGGTGGTAACGCCGCCGGTGATGCCGCGTTCAGCCATGCGTCACCTCCAGCCGGTGCATGGGCCCAACCAGTCGTGTAGCCGTTTTGCCGTCTACTTCGTATCGCAGTTTTTCAATCAGATTCTGCGCGGCTTTCAGCCGGTAACCGGCGCTGGCGCGCATATCGGAAATGGGGGCGAAATCCTCTGCCAGTGCCGCCTGCGCGGCGGTGACGCTGTTTTCGTCAAGGGGGTGTCCTTTGAGCGCGGCCTCTGCCGCGGTTGCCCGCTTGGGCGTCGCCGCCATCCCGCCAAAGGCGATGCGGGCGCTTGCAACCATGTCACCGTCCATCATCAGCGAAAAGGCGCCGCAGACGGCGCTGATATCCTGGTCAAACCGTTTGGAAAGCTTGTAGGCGCGGAAAATCTGCCCAGCCTGCGGCTTTGGCACGCATAGGCTTTGCACAAACTCACCGGGGTCGCGGTCCTGCTTGCCGTAATCGAGGAAATAGTCTTCCAGCAGCATACGGCGCTCGCCGCTCATCCCGTCCAGCACCAGCGTTGCTCCCAGCGCGATCAAAAGCGGCATGCTGTCGCCGATGGGCGAGCCATTGGCGATATTGCCGCCGATAGTGCCGGCATTGCGAATTTGCACCGAGCCGATGCGGCGGATCATCTCACCGAAATCGGTATAGGCCGCACCCAGCAGACTGTGTGCGTCGCTATAGGTGACCATCGCCCCGATCTGCCAGTGGTCGCCCCGGTCGTCGATTGTGTTCAGCGCCTGCACCCGGCCCAGATAAATGATCACATCCAGTTCGCGGTCTTGCTTGGTGATCCACAGACCCACATCGGTGGACCCCGCCAAAAAGGTTGCACCAGGGTGGTTGGCCGCCAGCATGCGCACATCGTCCAGCGTGGCGGGCGCATAAAACCGGCAGTGATGCCCGGTCAACGGGTTCTGGTGCTCCAGCGTCAGTAATTTTTCGTCCTGCAGGCTGGCCAGAAGTGCGGTGCGTTCGGCTTCGGTCTCGGCCAGCGCGTCACCGCCGGTGAGGGCACCCATGGTCTGTGCAGCCTCGACGATCGGACCGTACCCGGTACAGCGGCACAGATTGCCCGCCAGCGTGTCGTTGATGCTGTCGCGGTCGGTGGCTGCTCCCATACGGTGCATGGCATAAAGGCTCATCACGAACCCTGGTGTGCAAAAGCCGCACTGCGAGCCGTGACAGTCGACCATAGCCTGCTGACAGGCGTGCAGCCCGCCATCCGTGCTGCGCACACCTTCGACGGTGATCACCTCCTTGCCGTGCAGGGTCGCGACCAGCAAAATACAGGCGTTAACCGCACGGTAATGGATGCGGCCGTCCTGAAGGTCGCCCAGCACAACCGTGCACGCGCCGCAGTCGCCTTCGCCGCAGCCTTCCTTACTGCCGGTCAGGCCCAGCGTATAGCGCAAATACGCCAAAAGCGTTGTGTGCGGGTTGATGCCTGCCGCGCTGTGCGGCTCACCATTGAGGAGAAATCTTATGGTCGCCGTTTCGCCGTCCATCTCAGCTCCCGCGGTAGGTGCTATAGCCATAAGGCGAAATCAGAAGCGGTACATGATAATGCGCGTCCCGGTCAGCGATGCTGAATTCGATTGGCACAACATTCAAAAATGCAGGTTCAGCCAATTCTGTGCCTTGAGCGCGGAAATAGTCCCCCACTGCAAAGGTCAGGCGGTAGAGGCCGGGGCGCATGCTGTCGCCTGCCAGCAGCGGATGGTCCACCCGGCCGTCGCGGTTGGTCACTGCCTCAGTGACCCGCTTGCCGCCCTCGCGAAACAATTCAATCGCAACACCGGCGGCGGGTTTGCCGTTGGCGGTGTCGAGAATATGTGTGGTTAATTTGCCCATGGACATCTTTTCCCTGGGGCTTTACCCCGTCATTATGTCGTGAATACTACAGGCACATGCCGTATATGGTCTTTTGCAGAACCAGTTTCAGCAGACTGTGATTTGACCGATTGGTCAAGCACGGTGAAATCATAGACGCATTGTCTTGGGCTTGCAATCTGCACTGGCGAAAATGGCACAGCCAAGGGGTGAACACACAGCATGAACGACAGCGGCTATCCCAGAGATTTGCGTGGGTACGGCGAACATCCCCCGCACGCCAACTGGCCGGGCGGGGCGCGGATCGCGGTGCAGTTTGTGTTGAATTATGAAGAAGGCGGCGAAAATTGCGTGCTGCACGGCGACGCCGGGCCCGAGATGTTTTTGTCCGAGATTATCAATGCCCCCGATCTGCCCGGCCAGCGGCATATGTCGATGGAGCAGATTTACGAATATGGCAGCCGCGCAGGCGTGTGGCGGCTGTTGCGTCTGTTTGACCGCCATAAATTGAAGCTGACCGTTTTCGCCGTTGCCGATGCGCTGAAACGCTACCCCGAAATGGCGGAGGCCTTTACCAGCCGCGGGCATGAAATTGCCTGCCACGGGCTGAAATGGATCAACTATCAAAATATTTCAGAAGACGACGAGCGCGCGCACATCGCCCGTGCGGTGGAGATCATCACCAAGCTGACCGGCGAACGGCCGGCCGGTTGGTACACCGGGCGCACAAGCCCCAACACCCGCCGGTTGGTGGCGGAACATGGCGGTTTTGCCTATGACGCCGATGATTACAGCGATGATCTGCCCTTTTGGGTCGATGTGGACGGCCGCGCGCAGCTGATTGTCCCCTACACGCTCGATACCAACGACATGCGCTTTGCCACCCCGCAGGGGTTTAATGCGGGCGATCAGTTTTTCACTTACCTGAAAGACGCGTTTGACGTGCTCTATGCCGAGGGGGCGGACCGGCCCAAAATGCTGTCGGTCGGCCTGCATTGCCGCCTTGTCGGTCGCCCGGCGCGGATCGCGGCGCTGGAGCGGTTCATCGATTATATCAAAGGTCACGATAAAGTCTGGATTGCCCGGCGGGTCGATATTGCCCGCCACTGGCGGAAGGAACACCCCTACAGCCAGGCGCGTGCCGGGCGGCAATTTGCCAAGCGGCCATCCAAAATGACCCACAGTCAGTTTATGGCGACCTTTGGCGGGATTTACGAAGACAGCCCCTGGGTCGCCGAGACGGTATGGCCCAAGGCCGAGGCGGGCGAGTTGGACGATGTGGACGCCATGCACGCCGCCATGCAGGTGGCGGTGGGGGCCGCCGGAGCCGAGCGCCAGCTTGGCCTGATCAGGGCGCACCCCGATCTGGCGGGCAAGGCCGCCGTTGCCGGAAACCTGACCGAAGCCTCCACCAAGGAGCAAAAGGGCGCTGGGCTCGACCGCCTATCGGATGAGCAGTTTACCCAGTTTTCGCGCCTGAATATGCAATATGGCCGCAAATTCGGCTTTCCGTTCATCATCGCGGTCAAAGGCCATAATGCGCAGTCCATCCTCAAGGAATTTGTGCGCCGCTTAAAGCATGATGTTGAGGAAGAGCGCACCGAAGCTCTGAGCCAAATTCACAAAATCGCCGGCTTCCGCCTGGACGCCCTGATAAAGGCCTAAGCCCATGATCCACACCCTTCCAGAAAACGCCCCCGATTTCGCCCGCCGTTTGGTTAATTTGGCCGATGCGCGCCTTGGGGCCGAAGTGGTCTTCGCTACTGACGATTTTTTTGCCGATAAGGCGCGGATCATCAGCCGCGACCCTGCCGTGTTCATCCCCGGCAAATATGACGCGAACGGCAAATGGATGGACGGCTGGGAAAGCCGCCGCAAGCGCGAGCCGGGACATGACCATCTTGTCCTCAAGCTGGGTGCACCCGCACGGATTATGGGCGTGGATATCGACACGTCGCACTTCACCGGCAATTTCGCCCCCGCCGCCAGCCTGGAGGGCTGCGTGTCGGACGCGGACAACCCGGGAAGTGACGCTGAGTGGGTGCCGCTGGTGGGCGAGCGCGACCTTGCAGGCGACAGCCATCATTTTGTGGCGGTGGACGCGCCCGCGCCCGTGACCCATGTGCGGCTCAATATTTTTCCTGACGGCGGCGTGGCGCGGCTTCGGCTATACGGCGTGTTCGATATCGACTGGTCGGCGCGCGCGGGCGAAACGGTGGACCTTGCCGCGCTGATGAACGGCGGGCGGCCGGTGGCCGCGAATAACGAGCATTTCGGTGTTCTGGGCAATATCCTTGCCCCCGGGCGCGGCGAAAATATGGGCGATGGGTGGGAAACCCGCCGCCGCCGCGAGCCCGGTAATGACTGGGCGATCATCGAACTTGGGCACCCCGGCACGATTGACCGGGTTGAGGTCGATACCGCGCATTTCAAGGGCAATTTTCCGCCCTTTGTGTCCTTGCAGGCGATCTGCGCCGCGGGTGGCACCGACAAAAGCCTGACGGTTGAAAGCCATTACTGGCCCGAGTTGCTGGCCAAAAGCGCGCTTGGCCCCGACGGCATTTTTGAGTTTACCGATACCCTCGCAAGCCTTGGCCCGGTGTCGCACATCCGCATCAACATCCACCCCGACGGCGGCATTTCGCGTTTGCGGGCCTTCGGTACCGTGGCCTAAGGGCGGAGGGGTCTTATGCAAGCCATATACTGGGTTCTGACATGGGCGTGCCACCGGCGGTGCAAGCACTGCTATGATGACCGTTTTCGCCCCTATGTGCGCGATGCACTGACCGAGGTAGTGGGCGAGGGCCAGCGGGCGTTTGAGGCCATTATCGACAATCTGCCGGATGACCTGAGTTGGCGCGATGAGACCACCGGCGAGCAGCGCCCCACCATGATTGTGATGGCGGGCGGCGAGCTGCTGATCGACGGCGTGCGCGAAGAGCTGTTTTATCCCGCGCTGGATGCGCTCAAGGCCAAATATGCGGGCCGCATGCCGATCATCTCGATCCAGACGACGGGTGATATTTTAACCCCCGACCTGCTGGACGAGATTTTGACGCGGGGGGTCACCTCGATCGCCATTGCCTCGATCGACGACTATCATGTCGGGCTTGAGGGCGAGAAGAAGTTTCAGTTCATGGAGCGGATCCGCACCATGATGGCGGCGCGCGGCGTGCGCGAAGTGTCGCTTGGCGGCGAAAAGGACGAACGGTTGAAGGCCCCCGATCTTGACAGCAAATCCAAGCGCGAGGGGCCGACCTTCCTCTTCTTCGGGGCGCAGCCCGATCTGTGGATTGGCGAGCTGTGGCCGCGCGGGCGGGCGATGCAAAACGGCCTGACCAAGGCGGGGTACGACACCAATTTTTGTGCGCGTTGGTCGGGCGGGCAAAATTTTTTGCACTATGGCCGCGCGGGCTCCGAGGTGGCGATCGAACCCGACGGCAAGGTGTATCCCTGCTGCCTCAAGACCAAGGCCCCGCTCGGCAGCCTGGCTGAGGAAAAACTGACCGACATTCTGGACAGCGTCGCCACGCTTCCCGCCATTCAGGCGGTCAATGCGGGCGACCCCGAGGCGATGGGCGCGGCATACGGCTGGAGCGCGGAGACCTTCCGCCAGAAATCAGAAACCGAGGACGGCAAAGGCAACATCGTCGCCAATATGTGTATCGGCTGCGACCGGGTGTTTGAAGAGCATTTGGCTGAAGACCTGCGCCGGCTTAGGGCGGAGCGGCTCGCCTAACCCGGTCTGCCGCCGTGCGCCTTGAGGTTGGCGAAAAATTGCCGCCGGGTTTTGGGGCCAAAGGTTTCAAAGCTGGGGTTGTAGCCCTCGGCGCGGTATTCGGCGCGCTTCGCCCCGATGCCGGCGGTGCGCTTGGCGACAATGGCGTCGACGTCAAGGTCATAGAGCGGCGCGGCGTTCAGGCCGAAAATCTGCGCCTTCATCGCCGGGGTTAGCTTGGGATAACCATAGATTTCGGCGAACGCGTCCGAGATTTGAAAGGTGCGAAACGCCTGAATCTGGTCGGCGGGGCTGCCGTACCAGATACTGTCGGTGCCCCAGCACAGCCGCGTCGCCCCCATATGTTTGACCAGTTTGCCGATGACATGCGCGGCCTCGTCGCCGCGGCTCATGAAATAGCGCCATAAGGACCCCATTTCGGCGTAAAGATTGCCGGTACCGGGCGTAAAGCCCGCGTCTTCAAAGCTTTTGATCAGCCGGTCCACACCCCTGGGGTTACCCGGATTATACGGCCCTTCCGCCACGCCGGGCTCGAAACCCGAATGATAGATAATGAAATTCAGGTCGGGGTTGGCGGCGGCCACCGGCCCCATGTCCTTGGGGTCGGAATATGCGTAGTCCAGCCCGTAAAGCGGCACGCCCTTGTGCGCGCAAATGGTGGTCACACCCAGCCGCCGCGCCTCGGCCAGAAACCGGTCGCCGGCATCCGACTGACCAAAGAAAAAGCCGGTGCCGTCTGGCCCCCACTGCGGATAGAGCTTCCACGCCGACACGCCGTAGGTGGTCGCCATTTCCTCCATGCGGTCCACCGCGCCCGCTTCGTTCGGCAGTACCCCGCCGTGGATGAGGGCAAGCGCGCCGTTGCCGACCGCTTTGATCACCTCGCGCGCTTCCGACGCGTAATCGATGGGCGTGGGGTTGCTGTCCTGCGCCCCCCACAGGGCGGAAATCACCGCAACATCCGTGTCGCTGTCGAGATAGACCTCTTTGGCAAGCTGGTGCGCCGAGTAACAGTCATAGCTGCCCGCCGCGCATTTGAGGCGCTGGCCGAAGGCACGGCTGAGCGCGGCCTCCCAAATCTTGCCGTCTTTGCCGGTGGCCCAGTCGCCCGATGGGTCGACGCAGTGGGTTTGCACATCGAAAATAAACTCGTCGCCGCCCGCATGATGGTCAGCCAGGGTGGGCTCAAAAAGCGCGTCCTCCGGTATGTCAAAGCCGCCGCCCCGGTGCCCGTGCGCGGCATAGGCCGCATTCAGGCCGACAAGCGATGCGGCAACGCCCGAGGCTGAGGTCATGAACCGCCGCCGCGACAGGCCGAGGCGCGTGTGCGCCGTATCCGCTATCTCCTGCGCAAGCGTACAGGCCGCCTTTTGCATCCTGTTGAGCCTATAGGGTTGAAATTCGCCGTTCGACGTCCCGTCGATTTTGACCGGCAGGCGCGTGCCGTCCGGGTCAAAGTCATGATCGTGCATTTTGCCCTCCCATCTTGAAGGGGCAGTTTATCATAACGCAGAAACACAGACCGCACACTTAAGGTTTATATGGGGCGGGCTTGTCGCCTGTCATGAAACTGGCATAGTATCGCTCTAAATCAGCACTTTATTCCAAAGAAAGATGCCCTATTTGGCATTTTATCCTTCTTTGGGGGGAGGCTGTCCCATCCGGCCCGTCGGGCCAAGACTTCAGGAGTGCATAATGGCTGTGAAAGCTTCGGACCTGTTCATTCAGGCGCTTGAGAATGAAGGCGTGGAATATATTTTTGGGGTTCCCGGTGAGGAGAATCTGGATCTGCTGGAATCGATCCGCACCTCGACGATTAAGCTGATCCTCACCCGCCACGAACAGGGCGCGGCCTTTATGGCAGCAACCTATGGCCGCCTGACCGGCAAGGTTGGGGTGTGCCTGGCGACGCTTGGGCCGGGTGCGACCAATTTTGTCACCCCTGCGGCCTATGCCTATCTTGGCGCGTTTCCGATGATGATGATCACCGGGCAAAAGCCGATCAAAAAATCCAAACAGGGGCGCTTCCAGATCATTGACGTGGTCAACACCTTTGACCCCATCACCAAATTTGCCAAGCAGATCGTCAACGGTAACACCATTCCGGCGCTGGTGCGCGAGGCCTTCCGCCTGGCGCTGGAGGAAAAACCTGGCCCTGTGCTGCTGGAATTGCCCGAAGACATTGCCGAGGAAGAGGTCTCTGACCCGCATATCATCCCGTCCACCCGTCCGGCGATCCCGAACTGTTCGGAAAGCGCGATTGTCGACGCGGCGCAAATGATCCGCGAGGCCAAGCTGCCCCTGCTGCTGGTGGGCGCGGGTGCCAACCGCAAGCGGGTGATCGACGAATTGTCGGCCTTTGTGCGCGATACGGGCATTTTCTTCTGCAACACGCAGATGGGCAAAGGCGTGATCGAGAAAAATTCCGACCATTATGTGGGCACCTGTGCGCTCTCGGACGGGGATTATGTCCACTGCGCGCTCGACCGCGCCGACCTTGTGATCAATGTCGGGCATGATGTGGTGGAAAAACCACCCTTTTTCATGGAGCACGGCGGCAAGAAGGTGATCCACCTCAATTATAACTCGGCCGATGTGGACGAGGTCTATTTCCCGCAGCTTGAGCTGATCGGCGATATCGGCAACACGCTTGGCCGGTTGAAATCGGTGGTGGGCTCGCTGGCTGACCGTGATTTCAGTTATTTCGAACGGGTGCGCGACGAGGTGCACGCGCACATCTCGGAAGGCGCGGACGATCCGCGCTTCCCGATGATCCCGCAGCGCATCGTTGCCGATGTGCGCAAGGCCATGCCGGCGGACGGGATCATCGCGCTCGACAACGGCATGTATAAAATCTGGTTTGCGCGCAATTACCGCACGCAGATGTCCAACACCGTTTTGCTCGATAATGCGCTGGCCACTATGGGGGCAGGCCTGCCGTCGGCGATGATGGCGGCGATGCTGTATCCCGAGCGCAGTGTGATGGCAGTGTGCGGTGACGGCGGCTTTATGATGAACAGCCAGGAGCTGGAAACCGCCGTCCGTCTTGGCCTCAATCTGGTGGTGTTGATCATCGACGACGCCAGCTACGGCATGATCCGCTGGAAGCAGGGTCAGGCCGGGTTCGAAGATTACGGACTGGAATTTGGCAATCCTGATTTTGTCAAATATGCCGAAGCCTACGGTGCCAAGGGGCACCGGATCGAAGCGACCGAGGATTTTGTCCCCACGCTGACGCGCTGTTTTGAAGAAGGCGGCGTGCATCTGGTCGACGCCCCGGTTGATTACAGTGAGAACAAGCGCGTGCTGCTCGACGAGTTGGGCGAGCGCGTGTGCCTGCTGTAAGGAGGTCGTTATGACAACCACATTGGATGTGCTTTCGGCCTATGATGAACGCGTCATCGGTACGGTTGACCTCTTGGACTGGTCGGAGATCGAACCAAAGCTCAACGCCGCGCTTGCGGCCTTTGCCGACCGCGACGGTTGGCCCACTGCGCACGCACGCATAGACAAACTGCACAGGCTCGCCGAGCTTGTTGAGGCCGAGGCCGAAGACTTTGCCATGCTCATCGCGAAAGAGGGCGGTAAGCCGCTGACCGACGCGCGGGTTGAGGTGGCGCGCGCCATCAACGGCATCAAAAATGCGGCAGAGGAAATTGCCAACCTCAAGGGCATTGAAATTCCGATGGGCCTGACGCCCGCCGCCGAGGGGCGCAAGGCCTTTACCTCCAAGGAGCCGCGCGGCGTGGTGGTGGCGGTGTCGGCCTTTAACCACCCGCTCAATCTGATTGTGCATCAGGTGGTGCCTGCGCTGGCAACCGGGTGCCCGGTGCTGGTAAAACCGGCAGGCACAACGCCGCTGAACTGCTTGCGCTTTGTTGAACTGGCGCACAAGGCGGGCTTTGGCGAGGCGTGGGTGCAGGCAGTGCCGTGCGGTAACGCGGCCGCCGAAAAATTGGTCACCCATCCCAAAATCGCCTTTTTCAGCTTCATCGGCTCGGCGCGGGTTGGGTGGATGCTGCGCTCGAAATTGGCGCCCGGGACCCGCTGTGCCTTGGAGCACGGCGGCGTGGCGCCTGCGATTGTTGACAAGTCGGCAAACCTTGAGGCCGCCATCCCTGCACTTGTGAAGGGGGGATATTATCACGCCGGTCAGGTCTGCGTGTCGGTGCAACGCATCTATGTGCACGACGCCATTTTTGATGATTTTGTCGCGCGCTACACCGGTGCGGTTGCCGGTGTAAAAGTCGGCGATCCCACCCTGGCCGAAACCGAAGCCGGGCCACTGATTTCCCCCGCCGAGGTGGACCGTGTGGCCGAATGGGTGACCGAGGCCACCGATGCCGGGGCCACCTGCACCACCGGCGGCGAAAAACTGTCGAACACGGTTTACAAGCCAACGGTGCTGGTGAACCCGCCCGCAGATGTGCGGGTCTCCAACGCCGAGGTGTTTGGCCCTGTGACCTGCCTGTACCGCTACAGCGACATTGACGACGCCTTGGCGGCGGCCAACGGGCTGGATGTGGCGTTTCAGGCGGCGATTTTCACCGAAGATCTGAGTGTCGCCATGTATGCGGGTCAGCGATTTGACGCCACCGCCGTCATGGTCAACGATCATACGGCGTTTCGGGTTGACTGGATGCCCTTTGCCGGGCGCCGGTCGTCGGGCTACGGTACCGGCGGGATCAGCTACACCATGGAAGACATGGTGCAGGACAAAATGATCGTCCTGCGCCACGACTAGCCGCATTTCAAACCGACCTGCACAGATGTGCAGCCTTGTGTTTTGCCCGCACCCCGCCTATGAGCGGGGGGTTGTGGTTGAGGAGTGCCATTGAT
>JASBSO010000124.1 GCA_030148905.1 Kordiimonadaceae bacterium
CTGCGCGCTGATGACCAGGCTGTAACTGTCCGGGTCCAGCCGCTCACCGCGTCCAAGCGCCGCCAGCTTATCAGCGCCGCCCAGAAACCGGCCCTGATACCGAAGGTAAAGGGCAACACCGTCATCGGTCACCAATGGTAGGCGCACATCGATGTGCATGACGCCGTCTGCGCGGTGACGGACCCAATCGGCCCCGCCGGGCAGGACTGTGCCCGCCAACCGCTGACCTTCAAAACTGCCGCCGGTCACCGGCACAATCAGGCGGCTGCCCTCCGGCGTTTCACCAACCGCATGTGCCGCTGCCATATCGATGGTCAGTTTCAGGGTCATCAGATGCTGGTGGGATAGGTCTGCGGTCATGGGCGCGTCTTCATCATCTGTTCGATCAGATCCAGCTGGTCTTTGCCGAAATATATCTCGTCTGCGTAGAGAAAGGTCGGCGAGCCAAAGGCCCCTGCATCAGCGGCGGCTTGGGTGGTGTCGATCAGCGCCTGTTTGACGGCCGGGTCCTGAACACCGGTGGTGTATGCCTCCGCGTCAAACCCGCCGCCCGCCAGCGCCGACGCCAGCACTTCCGGGTCGCCCATATTGCTGCCCCTTTCCCACATATGCTGAAAGACCAGTTCGATATAGCCTGCCGCTTCGCCGCGGTTTTCCGCAACAATCGCGCCGCGCATCAGCGCCACCGTATGGATCGGAAAATGCGGGTTGAACTGAAAATCTGTCAGCCCGTGCAGCCGGATAAACCGGTCCATCTCGGTTTGCATATAGGCCATTTTGTTGGGGATCGCGCCAAAGGCGGCAAAGGGTGCCTGATTGCCGGTCAGTTTAAACAGCCCGCCCAGCAGCACCGGCACATAGCGCACCACCGCCCCGGTGCGCGCCTCAAAAGCCGGAACAAGGCGGTGTGCCAGATAGGCATTGGGGCTGCCAAAATCGAAATAATAATCGACGGTTTGGGTCACGATACTGGCCTCCTTACCACCGCTCGCCCGACGGGCGGATGGTCATCTCGAACGTCCAGGCGTCTTGCGGCTGCTGCGCAAGGGCGAAATAGGCGTCCGCCACCGAGGCCGGGTCCATCAGCCCCTTGGGGTCGCTCTCGCCGGTGCGGGTTTTGATCATCTCGCGCACCCAGTGCGTGTCAACCCCGGCGTCGATCACCAGGTGCGCCACATGAATGCCCTTGGGACCAAGCTCGCGCGCCGACGCTTCCGCCACCATTTTCAGGCCCGCCTTGGCCGAGGCAAAGGCGGCATAGCCCACCCCGCCCCGAAGCGCCGCCGTAGCCCCAGTGAAAAACAAATTGCCGCGACCGCGCGGCAGCATCAGCCGCGCCCCCTCGCGCGCCGTGACAAAACCGGCAAAGCACGCCATGTCCCAAACCTTGCGAAACACCCGGTCGGTGGTTTCCAGAAGCGGGAAATTGACATTGCCGCCGACATTGAAAATCACCGTCGACAGCGGACCGTCGGCCTCTGCCGCCGCCAAAAATTCCGCCACATCCTCGGGCACGCGGGCGTCCAGCGTTTTGCCGACCACGCGGTGCCCCTCGCCGGCCATCTCGTCGACCAAGGGCGCCAGCTTTTCGCCGCTGCGCCGCCCGGCATGCACGCCGTAGCCCGCCCGGGCAAAGCGGCGGGCAATGGCGCTGCCGATATAGTCCCCTGCGCCGATCACCGCGACGGTTTCCTGTGTGCTCATAGCTGCTCTCTTGCTTTCCCGACACAGAGGCTAGGCGGGTGCGCACCATCTGTCCAGCGGTCAGGCTTGCCCGGTGTGTGCGGCTTGGGTAAGACTGTGGCTCGCGATCTTATAAGGCGGCTGTCAGCGTATGGAGTGTGTGTGACCCGCGCCCTGAAAATTTCAGGCCTGTTGACCGGCGCTGCCTTGAGCGCCGTGCTTATTGCTACGCCGGTTATGGCGTGGGCCAATGGCAGCGACGCCTATGACAGCGCCGATATCGAGACGATCCTGGTGTCAGCAGCCCCGAACGCAGATGCGCACAGCATCGCCGAAACCCAGCACCGGCTTGACCCACTGGACTTAGACAGACTTGTCCCGGTCACCGCAGGAGATCTGATCGCCCGTCTGCCATCAGCACAGGTCGCCGCCAATTCGCGCGGGCAAACGCTGGCGACGCTGCGCGGCGCGGGCGAACGGCAGGTCGCCATCTTTTATGATGGGGCGCTATTGAACGTGCCCTGGGACAACCGCTTCGACGTTGCCGCCCTGCCTGCGGGCGCCGTTGGCGGGGTGGAGACCGCAACCGGCACGCTGTCGCCGCAATATGGGGTCAATGCCCTGGGGGCGATATCGCTCAGCCCGCCGGACACCGAAGCAAGCGGCGGGATATCGGGGCGCCTCTTTACCGGCAATGACGGCCAGATTGGCGGCGACATCGACGCGCGCATCACGCTTGGTGACACGCGGCTACTGGTGACCGGCGGGGCCTTCCGCCGTGACGCCCTATCACTTGCAAGCGGTGCCGACCTGCCCTTTCACCAGCCGCCAACGCGCGACCGGCTGAACACCGACCGCGAACAGGCGAATGTGCTGCTGCGCGCCGAGCGCGACTTTGGCACGCTGGGCAGTCTGTCCGCGACGCTTTTGTACGCTGATGCCGAACACGGCGTGGCCCCCGAAAGCGACCGCGCTGACGCGCGATTTTGGCGGCTGCCAGAGCTGCGCACCGCGATGGCGATTGTGCGCGGACACTTGACCCCAAGCGAGACCATCACACTCTTTGTCACCGGCTGGGTGCAGGACTTCGCGCAAACCATCACCAGCTTTTCCGACGCCACCTACAGCGTTCTGGAAGACAGCCAGAAAGACGATGACCTGACCTTTGGCCTACGCGCACAAGGAGGCTGGGTGCAAGGTCCGCTGTCGCTGGTTGCCTCGGCCAATATTATCCGCTCGCGCCATAACCAGCTGGACACCGATTTCACCGGCCCACTGCCATCAAAAACCGACAGCAGCTTCGCCCAAAACCTGATCAGCATCGGCCTGGACGCCGCCTACAGCCTGACCGAAACCATCAGCCTGGAAGCCGCCCTCGGGCTGGACCGTGCAGACTATACCGACACCGGGCCCTTCGACCCGCCAGGCCGCTTTGACGAGCCGGTTTTTCGGCTTGGCGCAGCGTGGCAGGCGGCCCCCAACCTGCAACTGCGCGCGGCGATCGGCCAAAAAGCCCGGGTGCCGACCCTGCGCGACCTGTTCGGCACCGCCATCAACCGGTTTTTGGTCAACCCCGAGCTGCAGGCCGAAACCATCCGCAGCGCCGAGCTGGGCGGTGAATGGCTGGGCGAGCGGGTGCAGCTGTCGTTGACCGGATTTCACCAAAATGTCGATGACACCATCGACCAGATTCGCATCGGCCCCTTGCGGCAGCGGGTCAATCTGGCGGGCTCCACCATTTGGGGCATCGAAAGTGCCGGCTCGCTGTTTTTAACGCCGTCCCTCACGCTGGCGGGCAACGCCACCTATACCCGCATTCGCAGGCAAGACCCCGCACCGGGCGAGCCGCGCACCATCGCCGAACGGCCCGAATTGCTGGCCCGGTTGTCGCTTGATTATCACCAACCCGGCGGGGCCCGTGCCGGAGTGGAAGGCATCTTTACCGGGCGAGCCTTTTCGCCGGATGATGACGGTGTCTTCCAAGCGCTACCACGCAGCCTTCAAATCAACCTGCATGCCGCCTACCCGATCAGACTGGGCGGGCTGGATCATTTTGAGGTGTTTGTTCGCGCGGACAATATCACCGACAGCCTGGTGATCCCGCAGGCGGGGCTGCCGGCACCGGGCCGCACCGTGCGACTGGGACTGACAGCACGGCTGTAGCGATGTGAGTCGCGCATCCCCCTGCGCAAAAGTGACGCGGACCCCATCAGATATTCCGCAAACCGCAACAAATGCAGTATAAATGTCTAACAGGGGCTAAAAACAGTAGACCGAAGCAGGCGGCTTATGTGGAATTGGGTGCGAGTGTGTATGGGCTTTTGGAGCCTGACCGTGGGGGCGTCAGTGCTGCCGTCTGTGGCTGCGGCTGAGACAAAGGCTGCACCGAAACACATCGTGATCGGCGTTGATGAGGGTGCGCGGCCTTATGTGGTCAAATCACCGGATGGCCTCAGCGGTATCGACGTAGACATCATCGCCCAGGCCTTTGCAAAAGATGGATTGGACGTGCACTTTGTTGGGCTTCCGGCGGCGCGCCTGCCGCTGGCGCTCGATGCGGGCCAGGTATCGGCGATCATGACCTATGATTTTCTGGATGATCGCGCCGCCTGCCGCACCACGCCCTACCGCGTGTGGCTGGATGCAGTCATCGCCCAGCCGCATTTTGCCGACGACCCGGACGGGTTAAAGGACGCACGTTTTGCCACCTTTCCAGGCGCCTATGAGATATTGGGCGATGAAATGGGGCCGCTGCGCGCCAATTTGCGCGACGCGCTGACCCTTGCCACCTCGACCTTGGCAGCAACCGGGCTGTATTACCGGCGGTTTGATGCCTATGTCGGCGATGTGGTGTCGCTGTACTATCATTATAATCAAATCGAAAGCGACGGCAGGCCGATGCCCGTTGTGGTGAAGCGGCTGGACCCTGCCGTGCAGTTTCTGGTCGCCAACGACACAGACTTGTGCGCGCGCTTTGATGCCGGATTTGCGCGGCTCTACAACGCCGAAGACTATGCGGCGATCCTGCAGCGGCATGCTCTGAGCCAGGAGACCATCGGCGAGATGATCACGGCGCTGGACACCAGCCCCTAAAGGCAGGCGGCCCTGCATGAAGCGCGCGTTATGGCAGCGTCAACGCCGCAACCGCCGCCGTTGACCCCGTCGCCAGATTGCCAGCCAGCCATGCACGCGGACCAAGGGCCGCCACGTCGGCGCGGCGTTCGGGGCACAGCGCCGAAAAGGTCGCCAGCTGCAAGCCGATACTGGCCAAATTAGCAAACCCGCACAGCGCATAGGTCATGATCACGCGGCTGCGCGCACTCAGCGCCGCTTCATCCAGCGCCGCAAGGTCGGTATAGGCGATAAACTCGTTCAAAATCGCCTTTGTGCCCATCAACTGACCCGCGACCTGGACCTCGGCCAAGGGGATGCCAAAGGCCCAAACAAGCGGCGCAAACAGCCAGCCAAACAATCGGTTCAGCGTCAATGGGGCGCCCGCAATGTCCGGCAGCAGGCTGAGCGCCTCATTGATCAACGCCACCACGGCGAACACGACAATCAGCATCGCCATCACGCTTAAAAACACTTTCAGCCCGTCTTCGACACCGCGGGTGAGCGCATCAAGCGTGCTGGAATAGCGGATCGCGCGGTCAAAATCCTCCGCTTCGGTCGGGCAATCGCCGGGCACCATGATGCGCGCAAACATCAACGCCGCCGGCAGGGAAATGAGCGATGCGGTCAATATGTGGCCGGTAGCCCCCGCAACCACATCATTGATCACCGCGGCATACAGCACAAGAACCGCACCCGACACCGTGGCCAGCCCCGCGACCATCACCACAAACAACTCGGCCCGGGTCAGGCGGGCAATATAGGCACGCACCACCAGCGGGCTTTCCACCACACCGAGGAAGAAATTGGCCGCCGTGCCAAAACTGGCCGCCCCGCCCACGCGCAAGACCCGGCTCAGCAGCAGCCCGATCCCGCGGATCATCGCCGGCAAAATCCGCCAGTGCCAAAACACCGCCGCCAAGGCTGCCGTGACCAGGACAATCGGCAAAATTTCAAAGGCGATGATCAGCGTGGACACCCCGTCCTTTTCGGCAAAGGGCAAGGGCGCACCGCCCAAATAGCCAAACATATAGGCCGAGCCCGCTCGGCTGGCGCGTTCCAGCGCGGCAACCGCGGCACCTGCACCGCCGAGCACATCTTGCAACACGCCAATGCGCAAAAACAAAACCGCCAAGACGAGTTGCACCGCAATCGCCCCCGCCACCCAGCGGGCATGAAAACCGCGCCGCTGTTCCGAAAACACCCAGGCGGTGAAAACAAGAAGCCCAAGCCCCAGAAGCGGTTGAAAATAGGCCATTGTCCCTATCCTGTTCCAAATCGGTACCGCCATGGCAAAAGCCACGCCGGAACATCTGTGCTGCCCTCGCGTTATAGCCTAATGGGTTACAAAAGGAGACCCAATGTCTGAACCCACGGTTGTCAGAGTGCTAAGGCGCACCTTATTGCGCACAAGCCAGGGCGCACGCAGCACGATATTGCGGACAAACCCGGCAAAGCTGCTGGTACTGGGCTATATGCTGTACATGGTTGTCGGCTTTGCCTTGTTGTCGCTGCCTGCGGTTCAGAGCACGCCGGTTTCCACCATGGACAATTTGTTCATCGCGGTGTCCGCCGTTTCGACAACCGGGCTGGTGAGCGTTGACCCGGCCTCAAGCTATTCGTTTTGGGGTGAGTTGATCCTTCTGCTTTTGATCCAGATTGGCGGCATTGGCTATATGACCATCGGGTCTTTTGCTGTTTTGGCAACCCAGCACCGGCTGACCGCCGTTCAGGAAAAGGTCACCAAGGCGACCTTTTCTTTGCCGGACGACTGCCGACCCGCGCAGTTTATCCGCACGGTGATCTTGTTCACGCTCATCTGCGAATTTATCGGTGCGGTGGCGCTTTATTTCATGTTTGCCGACGCCGGGCTGGAGGACGCCGGATGGAGCGCGATTTTCCATACCGTATCTGCGTTTTGCACCGCCGGGTTCAGCCTTTATAGCAACAGCTTTGAAGCCTTTCGCGGGCATGCGGGGGTCAATATTGTGCTCTCAACGCTCAGCCTTTTGGGCGCGATGGGCTTTTTGATCATCTGGGATATGTGGCGCAACCTGACATCGCGCGCTTTTCATCTTGGCTTTACCAGCAAGGTCATCATTCGCATGACCAGCATCTTTTTGCTGGTTGGCACGACCGTGCTGTTTGTTGTCGAACCGAGCCTTACCGCGCTTCCACCGAGCGAGCGGCTATTGGCCGCCTTTTTCCAGACCATGACCGCATCCACAACGGTGGGCTTCAACACCCACCCCATCGGCGCGCTTGGCTATGCGTCGCTGATGATCCTGTTTTTCCTGATGGCGATCGGTGCGTCCCCGTCGGGTACCGGGGGCGGGCTGAAAACCACAACCTTTGCCGCCATGCTGGGGCTGTTGCGGTCCACGCTCAAGCAGCGCGGCAATGTGCGGTTTTTCAAGCGCACCATCCCGCCCGCCCGGCTGCAATCGGCCGGGGCGAGCTTTATGTATTTTGTTGTTCTGTTGTTCATCGCCCTGTTCCTGCTGGTGCTGACCGAAGCGGGGGTCAGCCTTGAGGTGCTGGTTTTCGAGGCGATCTCGGCGCTCGGCACCGTTGGCCTGTCGATGGGGGTGACCGGCGAGCTGAGCCCGCTTGGCAAGCTGATCATTATCGTTCTGATGACCGCCGGGCGCGTGGGTGTGCTGACCTTCGGCATCGCCTTTGCCATGCACGACGAAAGCGAGGACGAGGAACAGGACAACGAGCTGTTGCTGTAGTGTGGCTTTCAGCAAGCGCCACCAAATAAAAAAGCCAGCCCCATAGGAGACTGGCTTTTTTATGGAGCGGGCGATGAGATTCGAACTCACGACCCCAACCTTGGCAAGGTTGTGCTCTACCCCTGAGCTACGCCCGCGATCCACTGGGTATGGCTGTTATGTGGGGCGCATGCGCCCCGACAGCGAGGCGCGATCATACGCATCCCGAATGCGATTGCAACAGAAAAGTCGCGGTTTTTTTGGGGGGCCTACTTTGCTAGGATCAACGACCGCCTTTGGTGCGCAACACCGCAGAAACCAACGCCTTTTGGACCGTGATATGCAGTTTGACACCCCCGCAGACCTGCCCGCAGAGAGCCGCGCGCGCGAAAAAGCACTGTCGGCATTTTTGACGGCGCACGGCATTTCGGGGGAAATCTTTCGCCACCCGCCGGTGTTCACCGTCGCTGAGTCGCAGCAGCACTGCGCCCATATCCCCGGCGCGCATGTGAAAAACCTGGTGGTCAAAGACAAGGCGGGGCGCACCGCGCTGGTCACCGTATCAGACACCAAGCGCGTGGACCTGAAGGCGCTGGCGCAGACGATCGGCTTTGGCCGGTTGAGCTTTGTGCGCCCTGAGCCGATGACCGACCTGTTGGGCGTTGACCCCGGCAGTGTCACCCCGCTTGCGGTGATCAATGCCCCCGTTACCGCCGCACATGCGCCGCTGCTGCTGGTG
>JASBSO010000133.1 GCA_030148905.1 Kordiimonadaceae bacterium
GCGGACAATGGCCTCGAACTTGTCGTCGTTCAGCTTGCCTTGGCGCATTTCATGGCTCTGGATGGTATCGACGCCGTCATAATGCCGGTTGGCAATGTCGGACAGAATCCGCGCCGCCAGCTGGTCGGCCGACATCTCCAGCGAGAAAAAGCCGACAACGGCCCCCTTGCTGCGCTCCAGATCCTCGCCAGCGATTTTGTCGTCAAGCCAGCGTTTCGAGGCATTATAGGCGATATTGGTCGCCAGCGCGGTTTTCCCCATCGCTGGGCGTCCGGCCAGAATCACAAGGTCCGACGGGTGCAGGCCGCCAATTTGCTCGTTCAGGCGAGTGAGACCAGTGGTGATGCCCGACAGACTGTCGGGGTCCTGATAGGCTTCCTTGATCGATGTGACGGCGGTCCGCAGCGCCCGCGAAAAGGGCTGCGCGCCCGCATCGGCTTGTCCGGTTTCGGCCAAATCAAACAATAAGCGTTCGGCTTCGGCGATCTGGTCGGTCGCTTCTTCGTCGATGGGCGCGTCATAGGCACGGATCACCACGTCTTCGCCGATCTGGATCAGCGACCGTCGTGTGGCCAAATCGTAGATGGTGCGCCCGTAATCCTCGGCATTCAAAACCGTGGCGGCCGAGGCGGCAAGGCGCACCAGATAGGCGGCACCGCCAACATCGATGAGGTCTTCATCGTCGTCGAAATAGGGCTTCAGTTTAACCGGGTCGGCAACCTGATTGCGGTCGTTCAGCCGGGTGATCGCATCAAAAATGCGCCCGTGGACGCTTGCATAAAAATGCTCGGCCAGCAGAAAGTCCTGTACTTTGCCCAAGGCTTCGTTATTGACCAGAATTGCCCCCAACAGTGCCTGTTCCGCCTCCAAATTGTGCGGCGGCTGGCGGTAGGATTGGCTTTGCTCGCTCTCGAGCGCAACAAGATTGGACGCGTCAGACATATGATCAAACTCCCTGCCGCCATCATAAGGGGGATGCCTGGCTGTGTCCCATGGGAAAATTGACTTATGCGCGTTAGCTTTTCCACAAGGGGATAAAGCTGGGGATAAGTGTTTGTACGCAGGCCGAGGCAATAAAAAAGGCGGCTGGATAGCCGCCTTTTCAGTGTTGATTGTCTGCCAGATTATGCCGCGTCGTCGTCCGCCGCAACGTCGTCTGCGGTGTCTTCCGCTGGTGCGTCGGCGTCAAGGTCATCGTCGTCCAGCATCGCGCCACCAACCTCAAGTTCAAGGTCATCGGTGCCGGTGTCGGCAATCACGGCTGAGCCGGTTTCAAACTGGGTTTCGGCTTCGGCGTCCGAGCGCGCAACGTTGACAACAACGGTCACCAGCACTTCGGGGTGCAGGCGCACGTCAATGTCGTGCAGGCCCAGGGTTTTGATCGCACGGTTGAGGACAACCTGATTGCGGCCAATGGTGACACCGGCTGCATCAACTGCATCGGAAATATCACGGCTGGTGACAGAGCCATAGAGCTGACCAGCTTCGCCAGCCGCGCGGATCAGAACAACCTTCACGTCTTCCAGCTTCTTGGCGACGGCTTCGGCTTCTTCACGGCGCTTGAGGTTTTCCGCCTCAAGCTGGGCGCGCTGCGCTTCGAAAATTTTGCGGTTGCTCTCGGTTGCGCGCATGGCCTTCTTCTGCGGCAGCAGGAAGTTGCGAGCATAGCCGGGCTTGACGGTCACTTCGTCGCCCATCTGGCCGAGGCGTTCAATACGCTCCAAAAGGATTACTTGCATGATGATGTCCTCCTGGCTGCTATTGAATCACATACGGAAGCAGGGCGATGTTGCGGGCACGCTTGATGGCGCGGGCAAGTTCGCGTTGCTTCTTCGGTGAAACAGCGGTGATCCGGCTTGGAACGATCTTGCCGCGCTCGGACACATAGCGTTGCAGCAATTTGACGTCTTTATAGTCAATAGCCGGGGCATTTGCGCCTGAGAAGGGGCAGGTTTTCCGGCGGCGGAAAAATGGACGGCGCGCGCTCATGCTTGTGCTCCTTCTTTCTGTGCGGAATTGTCACCGCGGTCGCGGTCACGGCCACTGCGGCGATCTTTGTCGGCTTTTGAACGCAGAACGATCGATGGACCTTCTTCAAGCGTATCAACGCGAACAGTCATCGAGCGGATAATATCTTCGTTCAGGCGCGCCTGGCGCTCCATTTCAGCAACGGCATCATAAGGCGCGTCAATGTTCATCAGAACATAATGGCCCTTACGGTTTTTCTTGATGCGGTATGCCAGGGACTTGAGGCCCCAATATTCAGATTTTGCAATCCGGCCACCGTTTTCCTCAATGATCGAGGTCAGGTCGGCTGTGATGCTCTCCACCTGCGCCGAATTTACGTCTTGGCGCGCGATGAAGATGTGCTCGTAAAAAGCCATCTTTCTCTCCTTGTGCTGATCGCTCGACAAGCACCATGCTTGCCGCCTCCAGCTCACTTTCAAAGCCTTCCATAGCACAGAAGCACCACAGAAGATGCGCGTGCCTAGTCGAAAATCAGCGGACTTGCAAGCAAAAAGCCCGCCTGTGCTAAAAAGCTGCGACCTGTGCTTGCACTTTCAGGGGCACCGTGCCACCACAGGCGCAACAGTAATGGGTGGGAGACGCAGCTATGCGTGCATGTATGTTTCCGGGTCAGGGCAGTCAAAAACTAGGCATGGGGCGCGATCTTGCGGACGCTTTCCCCGCGGCCAAGGCGGTTTTTGAAGAGGTGGATGACGCGCTGTCAGAACGCCTGACTGACATCATCTGGGGCGAGGATATGGACCGCCTCACGCTGACAGAAAATGCGCAACCCGCATTGATGGCGGTATCCATGGCTGTCATGCGCACGTTAGAGAGCAACGGGCACGCGCTTGCAGACATAGCGGGATATGCGGCTGGGCACTCGCTTGGGGAATATAGCGCACACGCCGCAGCGGGCAGTATATCCTTGGCCGACACGGCACGTTTGCTACGGACGCGCGGGCGCGCTATGCAGGACGCCGTGCCGCCCGGTGTTGGGGCGATGGCTGCGATCCTGGGGTTAAGTCTTGATCAAGTGACCGAGGCCGCAAAGGCGGGCACTGCGCACGGTGTGTGCGTTGCTGCAAATGATAATGCCGACGGGCAGGTGGTGATCTCGGGTCACGCGCAGGCGGTCGACGCCGCGATTGAGGCGGCAAAAGCCATGGGGGCCAAGCGCGCAATGCCGTTGCCGGTATCGGCTCCATTTCATTCACCGCTGATGGAACCGGCTGCAGATGTGATGCGCGCGGCGCTGGATGATGTGACGTTCAATGCCCCGAGCGTGCCCATCATTGCCAATGCTACCGCATCGGCGGAAAGCGACGCTGCTAAGCTTAAGGCCTTGTTGGTGGACCAAGTCACCGCGCCGGTTCGCTGGCGCGAGTCGGTGGCTGGGTTTTCTGGCCTTGGCATTACCAGCACCGTTGAATGCGGGGCAGGCAATGTGCTGACCGGCATGGTGCGCCGGATCGACCGCGATCTGGACACGCTGGCCCTGTCAAAGCCAGAGGATATTGAAGCGTTCGCAGCATCGCTTTAACAGATAAGGAAAGAGTTATGTTTGATTTAACCGGAAAGCGGGCGCTGGTCACCGGGGCAACCGGCGGCATTGGTGCCGCGATTGCGCAGGCGCTGGTTGATGCGGGCGCGCATGTTGTGATGTCAGGCACACGGCAGGAAAAACTGGACGCCCTAGCGGCCGAACTGGGCAGTGCGGTGACGCCGATCACGGCGAATCTGAGCGCAGATGACGGCGCTGACGCCCTGGCAGCGGCTGCGTCGGAAGCCGGGCCGATTGATATCTTGGTCAATAATGCCGGGATCACGCGCGACAATCTTGCCATGCGGATGAAAGACGACGAGTGGGACGCCGTGATGCAGGTCAATCTGAAGTCGGTGTTCAAGCTGACAAAAGGTCTGATGCGCGGCATGATGAAAGCGCGGGCAGGGCGTATTATCACCATCACATCGGTTGTCGGGACCACGGGCAATCCGGGCCAAGCCAACTATGCCGCGGCCAAGGCGGCGCTGGTCGGCATGTCTAAATCGCTGGCGCAGGAAGTGGCGTCACGGGGGATCACCGTAAACTGTGTGGCACCGGGGTTTATTGAAACACCGATGACCGCCGCACTGACGGACGATCAAAAATCTGCGATCACCAAGTCGATCCCGTCGGGCGATTTGGGCCAGCCCGAAGACATCGCTGCCGCCGTATTGTTCCTTGCCAGCGATGAAGCCCGCTATGTGACCGGGCAAACCCTGCATGTGAACGGCGGCATGGCCATGATCTAAAGAGGCTTGAACCCTCGTCCTATAGCAGGCACAGTGGACGCGTGAGGAAAGGGGCGATCTGCTGCGCGTTTTCTGGGTGTAAGAAGTGCTTCTCAGAGGGAAACTTCTGTGCTAGTTGGCAGCCGGGAAAACAAGCAAGCCTCAAAAAGACAAGCTTTTTCGCCAAATGGCGACGTGTTTTTGTGTTTACGACTAATTGGAACTGAAAAGGAACTGGCAATGAGCGACATCGCCGATAAGGTCAAAAAGATCGTTGTGGAACATTTGGGCGTTGAAGACGATAAGGTGACCGACGATGCAAGTTTCATCGACGATCTGGGCGCAGACAGCCTGGATACGGTTGAGCTTGTAATGGCCTTCGAAGAGGAGTTCGGGATCGAAATTCCTGACGATGCTGCTGAAAAAATTCAGACCGTAAAAGACGCAATCGACTATATCAGTTCGAACGCGTAATTCGCCAATCTATTGGTTTGGAAAGGCAACAGCGCGGTCACCCGCCTGTTGCCTTTTGCGCTTATAGTGCACACTTAAGGATACAGGTTTGAACTGTCCGTGCGTGTATCGCGGACAGGTTTGCGTGAGGGATAAGATTATGCGCCGCGTTGTTATTACCGGAATGGGAATGGTGTCGCCATTGGGCGACGGTGTCGCGACAAGCTGGGATAATTTGGTCAATGCCAAGTCCGCAGCCGGTCCGATCACCCGTTTTGACGCATCGGCGTTTCCGGCGCGGGTCGCGTGCGAGGTCAAGGCCGGTGACGGTACGTCGGGCACCTTTGACGCCGAGACCTATATGTCGGCTAAAGACCGGCGCAGAGTGGACGATTTTATCGTCTTTGCCATGGCTGCCGCGCAGCAAGCGATCGAGCAGGCCGGCTGGGTTGACCCTGGCGAGGAAGAAAGCCTGCGCACCGGTGTGATGATTGGTGCCGGCATCGGCGGGTTGAACTGGATATCGGATATGTCGATTGTCCTGCACGAGCAGGGGCACCGGCGCGTTAGCCCGCATTTTATCGCAGGTTCGATCATCAACCTTGCCAGCGGCAATGTGTCGATCCGCTATGGCTATAAGGGGCCCAATCATGCGGTGGTGACAGCTTGTTCGACTGGTGCGCACGCCATTGGCGATGCGGCGCGGCTCATTGCGCTTGACGATGCCGACGTGATGGTTGCAGGCGGCGCCGAGGCGTCGATTTGCGCGATTGGTTTCGCGGGTTTTGCACAGGCACGCGCACTGTCGACCAAATATAACGATACGCCTGAAGCGGCCTCGCGCCCATGGGATAAGGGTCGCGACGGCTTTGTGATGGGCGAAGGCGCGGGCGTGATGGTGCTTGAGGAATTGGAGCACGCCAAGGCGCGCGGTGCGACCATTTACGGCGAGGTTGTCGGCTATGGTATGTCGGGCGACGCGCATCATGTCACGGCCCCGGCACCCGACGGGAATGGCGGGTTTCGTGCCATGCAGGCGGCGATGAAACGCGCGCAGTTGACGCCGGGCGATATTGGTTATGTGAATGCGCACGGCACCTCGACCCCGCTTGGAGACGAGATCGAGTTTAGTGCCGTCAAGGCGCTCTTTGGGGCGGATGCGGGCAATTTGGCGATGTCCTCCACCAAATCGTCGATTGGGCATTTGCTGGGGGCTGCAGGTGCCGTTGAAGCCATCTTTGCCCTGCAAACCATCCTGACCGGTGTTGTTCCGCCGACGCTCAATCTGGATGACCCCGAGGACAGCTGCACGGGGATCAATCTGGTCCCGCACACCGCCCAGGAACACAAGGTTGACGCCGCCTTGTCGAACAGCTTTGGCTTTGGCGGCACCAATGCCAGCTTGATCCTCAAGCGCTTTACCAATTAGGCCAAGCATCCATGCGGCGCAGGCTCTTTCTGATCGGCCTCGCCGCCTGTCTTTGCCTTGCCGTAGCATCGGTGCTGGTGGTGCACCATGTCCGAAGCATCGCCGTTGGGGTCGACAGCCCGCAATTGATCCGTATCGATGCGGGCATGGGCAGTGGCCACATTGCCCAAAAACTGCACCAGAGCGGCGCCATACCGCATGGCTTGTATTTTAGGGCGCTGGTCCGCCTGATGGGTGTCCAGAACCGGCTGCAATGGGGCGAATACAGCCTGGAGCCTGGACAAAGCCTGCGTTCCTTTGTCGACACCCTGGTGGCGGGCAACCGCTTTCAGCGGCGGTTTGCCCTGCCCGAGGGGGAATGGGCACCTGCGCTTCGCCGCCGTCTTGCAGACGACGTCTATCTTTCTGGCGATATTCCGCCGCTTGAGGGCCGTATGGTGCTGCCCGAAACCTATATTTATGAATGGGGTGACACGCGTGCGACGCTTGTGACCCGGATGGAGCAAGCCTTTGCCGAGGTCGCATCCGAGCTATGGGCCCGGCGCGGAGGCGATCTGGGCACTGCCAGCCTCAAGGAAGCGGTGGTGCTGGCCTCCATCATCGAAAAAGAAACCGGCATCGCCGGGGAACGCGCGGTTATTTCTGCGGTGTTTCACAATCGGTTGCAGCGCGGCATGCGCCTGCAAAGCGACCCAACGGTGATTTTTGCCGTCTCTGGCGGTGAAGGGCTGGACCGACCACTCAGCAAAGCCGATTTGCGGGTCGACAATCCCTATAATACCTACCGCGTTGCGGGCCTTCCACCGGGGCCGATTGCGTATCCTGGCCGGGCCGCGCTTGAAGCCGCACTGAATCCATCGGCGGATGACTATCTGTATTTTGTGGCAGACGGGCAGGGTGGTCATCGCTTTGCAAACACATTAGAAGAGCATAACCGCAATGTCCGCGCTTACCGCGCCTATCAAGATCAGGACGCCAAGCCATGACCTGGAGCATGACCGGATTCGCCCGCCGCAGCCTGTCGCAGGATGGCTTTGACTTTACGCTGGAACTCAAAAGTCTGAACGGCAAGGGGTTGGATGTTCGCGTTCGGGTACCGCAAATGATCGATGGTTTGGACGTCGCCCTCAGAAAACTCGTGCAGTCGCGTCTCAAACGCGGCTCAGTTGCGCTGAATATTTCCGCCGAGAGCAGCTTGGCAGGCAGCAAAATTGCGTTGAATGAGACCTATATCGATCAGTTGGCAGATGCTGCCAACCGCATCGCACCCAAATTTGGTGTGCACACGCAGGTGAATATCGACGGTATCTTGGCCCTGCGCGGGGTGATCGACGCGGGTTCCGAGGCCTTGGACGACACGCAGCGCGACCAGATTTCTGCGGCCTTGACGTCTGCCACGGAAGCCCTTCTGGATGACCTGATTGAAAACCGTATGCAGGAAGGGGCCGCGCTTGCCCGCCTGCTGGGCGATCAGATTGCGCAAATTGAAGACCTGACCGCCGCCTGCCGCGCCCGGGCCGATGCACGGCCTGAGCATATGCAGGCCCGTATCACTGCGGCCTTGGAGCGATTGGGCGGGCTCGATACCCCCATATCCGATGACCGGATTGCCCAGGAAGTGGCGATGATTTTGGTGCGCGGAGACATAACCGAAGAACTGGACCGGTTGGACGCCCATATCGCGGCAGCGCGTAAATTGTTGGCAGAAGACGGTCCGATTGGGCGGCAATTCGATTTCCTGTGTCAGGAATTGAATCGCGAGGCCAATACCTTGTGCTCCAAGGCGCAAGATCAAATGCTCAGTGAACACGGCATGCGCCTGAAGGTCGTGATCGACCAAATGCGCGAGCAAGTGCAGAATATCGAATAGGATACGCCATTATGGGTTTCGATCATGACAGCCAGCGTCGCGGCCTCATGTTGGTTTTGTCATCGCCATCGGGCGCGGGCAAAACAACGCTGACCCGCCGCCTGCTGAAAGAAGATGACACCGTGCAAATGTCGGTGTCGGCCACCACCCGCGCCCCGCGCCCGGGCGAGGTGGACGGTGTGGACTATTTCTTTGTCTCCCCGTCGGATTTTGATGCGATGATCAAGGACGATCATTTTTACGAGCACGCCACAGTCTTTGATCATCAATATGGCACCCCGCGTGGGCCGGTGGACACAGCGCTTGACGGCGGACGCGATGTGATTTTCGATATCGACTGGCAAGGCGCGCAGGAATTGGCGGGTAAGGCCAAGGACGATCTGGTGCGGGTGTTTATTTTGCCGCCCAGCATCGCAGCGCTGGCCGACCGACTGAAATCGCGCGGGCAGGACAGCGAAGAGACCATCGCCCGCCGCATGGCCCGCGCCGAGGATGAAATCAGCCACTGGGACGCCTATGATTATGTTCTGGTTAATGATGACCTGGACGAAACTTTCAACCGGTTAACCGCGATCGTTCGGGCCGAACGTCTGAAGCGCAGCCGCCAAAGCCAGCTGTTTCAGTTTGTGCGCACGCTGCAAAGCGAACGTCAGCGCAGCTGAGCCTGATAGGCCCGCGCAAGCCGGGCAAAATCATCAATCGATAAGGTCTCCGCCCGCGCCGTTGGGTCAATATTGGCCTCGGCCAGTAACGCAAGTGGGTCGGTTTTGAGCGCCTTCAGGCTGGCGCGCAGCATTTTGCGGCGTTGTGCAAAGGCGGCTTCGGTTACGCGTTCCAGGCTTTTCAGCGACACATCCGCTGCTGTGGGGTTGCAAGGTTGAAAATGAACAATCGCGCTGTCGACCTTGGGCGGCGGCGTAAATGCGGCCGCCGGCACGGCGAGCGCCCGGCGCACCCGGCCGCGCCACTGCGCCAAAATCGACAAACGGCCATAAGCCTTGCTGCCAGGCTCGGCGGTGATTCGGTCGGCAACCTCGCGCTGGAACATCAGGGTCAGGCTTTGATAAAAGGGCTGCCATGTTGGGGACGTCACCCAGTTCAAAAACAACTGCGTGCCCACATTATAGGGCAGGTTGGCGACGATTTTGACGGGCTTGTCGCGGTGCTGTTGAGGGATGATGTGCGCGGTATCCACCGCCAAAGCATCCGCGTTGACCGCCGTCAACCGGCCCGGATAGGCCCGCGCAATATCTACCAACACCGGCGTGCACCGGTCGTCGCGTTCGATCGCAACCACATGGTCTGCGCCTTCCATCAGCAGTGCGCGCGTCAGGCCACCGGGGCCGGGACCGACTTCGATGACCACATGGCCGTCCAGTGGCTCGGCGATGCGCGCAATCCGCCGGGTGAGGTTGAGATCCATTAAAAAATTTTGCCCCAGGCTTTTTTGCGCGCTGAGGCCGTGGGCCTTGATCACCTCACGCAGGGGCGGAAGCGGGTCGCTGGTGGTTGGGCCGGTCACGCGCGGGCCAAGGCCAGATCGCCCGCCATACGCAGGGCAGCCAGGCTGCTGTCGATCCGCGCGGTGCCTTTGCCGGCAATGTCATACGCCGTGCCGTGATCGGGCGATGTGCGCACAAAGGGCAGGCCAAGGGTCACGTTAACACCGCCCCAGAAGTCCAGCGTTTTCAGGGGGATAAGGGCCTGATCGTGATACATGCAGATCACCGCGTCATAGCGTTCGCGCGCATCACTATGAAACAGCGTGTCGGCCGGTTCGGGGCCGAAAACGGTCAGCCCCATATCCTGCAAGGCCCAAATCGCGGGTTGGATATGCGTGGCTTCCTCGCCGCCCATCAGACCGCCTTCGCCGCCGTGGGGGTTCAGCGCTGCGATCGCAATGCGGGGGGTTTCGATATTGAACTGATCCCTGAGGGCGTCGGCGGTAATCGCGGTTTTTTTGACAATATCATCCGTGCGTAAAGCGCTTGCCACACCGGCAAGCGCGATATGAATGGTAACGGGAACCACACGCAGGCCGCCGCCGGTGAGCATCATCACCACATCATCATCCTGAAGCCCGGCCTTGCGGGCAAAATATTCGGTATGGCCGGGGGCGGAAAACCCGGCGCGGCGTAGATTTGCTTTGTGGATCGGCATCGTCACAATGCCGGACACAAGCCCGCCTTCGGCAAGTTTGGCGGCCATTTCAAGGCTTTGCAAAACGGCATCGCCGTGGTTGATATCGGGATGACCGGCGGTGATCGCAGTGGTGCTGGGGCAGTCGATGACGCCAAGCGTATCGGCGCTTGCCGCCGCGGGCAAATCCGCATCCGCAGCGATGACAGCCGTATTTATACCGGTAAGACTTTTGGCGGGGCCTATGGTGATAAAGGGGGGTAGGTCCAGCTCTTCGCGCCGGGTAAACAGCTGCGCCACAATTTCAGGCCCGACACCCGCCGGATCGCCAAGCGTAACAGCAAGGGGCGTTTGCAGACGTGTCTGAGCAGCAGCCCCGGCCATATTACCGGTAGTCGATAATCGCGTCGCGGCGAATGTCGCGCAGATAGCGGCGGGCAATCATCGACAGACGCTGCTGTTCCAGCTGATCAAGAATGTCATCGAAATTGGGTTCTGCGACCTGTGGTTCGGTGACCCCGCAAATCAACAAGGCGCGCAGACCGTCAGACATATGAAACACGCTGGTGGTCTCGCCGGGGCTCATGGTTTCGGCTTCGCGGCGGACATCCGCGGTCAGCGTCCGCAGGCGAATGCGGCCAATGTCCAGGCGTCCTTCTGCGCCGGCTTTTTCGGCAACGGTGCCCGCATCATCGCAGGAAAAATTCTGGTC
>JASBSO010000136.1 GCA_030148905.1 Kordiimonadaceae bacterium
AGCGTGGCGACCGACTGATAATTTGGTGCCTCAACAAAGGCCCCCGGCGTGCGCGCGGCCTCGTATGCGGCCTGATCGGTGCGCACGTCAAACCGGCGACCGCCGCCTTTTAAGGGGGTCAGCATCCGCACCTGACCTTGGGCATCCACCAGCTGAACTACATAGGTCTCACCGGTGTCCGACAAATCACCAGGCTGGGTTAGCGTGTCGAGGAAGCTGGCATCCAAGGGGCGCGCACCAATGATCCACCCCAGCTCGGCGCTGGGAGTGCCCACCGTGCCGGCGCCGCCGACAATGGGGGCTCCGAACAACACCAAGGGTGTTCCGTCATCCAGAACAGGACCCAGGCGAATGAAGCTGTCGCGGGCAGTTGCCAGCATGTCGGTTACAAAATTTGGCAGGCCGGTAGAGCCAACAAGCAACTGACCTGCGGCAGTAAATACGCCGATGCCAAGGCGCAGTGGGCGGTTGACATTGGCGGCCAAAGCGTCGGTTGGACGGTCCTCATGGAAGCCGCTGCGCTCCGCCTCGGCCGACAGCAATGCAAACACATAGGAGCGTTGGCCCTCGGCAATCCCTTGTGGGTCGCCCGCGGCGATTTCGTCGGCGAACAACTGTACCGAGGGGTCACGCGCCAACAGTTCGATCGCACCAAGATGTCGGTTCAGCCACGAAGACCCTTCGCGCACGCGGCTGTCGGCAACAATCGACAGACGGCTTTGCCATTTTTCCTCTTCGTTCGCGCTGTCGTGGTTGTTGATCTGGTTGATCAGAACAAATCCAACCACCAAGGCAACGCCGATAATGACCGCCAAGAGCCAAACCGATTTGGTGAGGCGGGGAGCGTCTGTGTGCGAAGTGGGGTCGATTGCCACCACGATATCTCCTTGTTAAAGGTTGGACCGCTTATAGCGGTGCCCGGCTACACTATCGAGCATGCAAGACGGCATGGTCTATGCATTGTAGTGTAGGCTGCGATACCCCCATAGGCGCATATAGTCTCGATCAAGGTAGCAAGTTGGCATTGTGTTTAAAGTGAAATCTGAATGGCAGTCTTTAGGGTACATCCTGTGCCGCCGCTTTTCTCCGCTTTATATGGCGGTGCTTTTTGGTGCGGTTGCGGCTGTGATGGTTGTTTCAGCACCACAAGCTGCGGCACAAAACCGGGTCAGTGACGCCTTTCGCAGCCCTGAGGGACGCAGCCGTTTTGGCCGCCCGCAGGCCACCCAGCCTATTTACGACGGACTGTTCGGCTCGCAGGAGCGATTTTCAGAAAATATCAGCAAGTTCAGCAAGTGGAATGATGTGTGGACCCGCACCGCAGCTACACCGCCACCGCCCGAGCTTAGCAGTCCGGATGCGCTCGCCCGGTGCAGCCCGCGTGAAAAGCTTGCCTGCAATCATGCCCGGTGGGAACAGTTTCTGGAGGTGGAAAGCCGCGCCCAAACCTCGGGTCTTGAGCTGCTGCGGGCGGTCAACGGTTTTCATAACCGCGCGCCATATATTCTGGATCCGGTCAATTGGAATTTGCCCGATTATTGGACAACATTGACCGAGTTTTTGAAACGCGACGGCGACTGCGAGGATTACGCCATCAGCAAGTTCATTACACTGAAGCGGCTTGGATTCGACCCCAAAGCCATGCGGGTTGTGGTGCTTCAAGACGAAAATCTGCGCACGGCGCATGCAATTTTAGCGGTTAAGCTCGACGGCGAGACCTACATTCTCGACAATCAAACAAATGTTATCTTGCCGCATGAAAAAATTTTGCATTACCGACCTGTCTATTCGATTAACGAACAGGGATGGTGGCTTCACAGCCGCCCGATAAAATAATCCTGTTGTTTTGCTGCCTTAACATTTTAGGCAAAATTTTAATCACAAAAAAGCGAGCACAACCTGAACGACAGGTTAACGGAAATATCTAATTAAATTAAATATTTACGTCGAAATTTTTAATTCAATTTTATCCAATTCTAACGATTTTTAGCCGGTCTCCCTATACCCGGGCTCAAGACATTCAGCGCCAGCCAGAAACGGCTTCCAGGACGCGTTTTGAGAGTACGGAGACTAGGCATGACATTTCTGAGTTCAGTTTCAAAGTCAGTAGCGTCGACGGTATTGAGCACTCGCAAATGGGTTGGTCGGACAGCTGCAATTGCACTTACGACAGCATTTTTTGCAACCAATCCGATTAATGCAGCTTCGCAACCAAATTTTGAAACCTATGCAGAAAATCCTGGCGCGATGCACGGTGTGTTTCGCTCGGACGAAGCCTTTTTCATGGACACGTCGGTTCTGGTCGAATGGCAAAATGTTCAGAGCCGGTCGAACCTCGACAATATCCCGCAAGAGTGGGCGCGCTTTATCCAGGACCTGAAAGCTTCGGGCAAGTCGGGCAAGTCGCTTCTGAAAGCGGTCAACCGTCAGGTCAACAAGGTTCCATATCAGCGGGACGAAGTGCGCTGGCAGCGCAAAGACTATTGGGCAACCTTCAATGAATTTGTGACCAGCAGCGGCGACTGTGAAGACTTTGCCCTGGCGAAGTACAATATCCTCAAGCTTTTGGGCGTTCCAAAAGATGCGATGCGGATCTCGGTTGTGTATGACACCCGCATTGGCGATTACCACGCTGTGTTGACGGTCAATATGAACGGCGCGCAATTTGTTCTGGATAACCAAACCAATGTGATCTGGAAAGACAAAGACGTTCGGTATTATGCGCCTGTTTATTCGGTGAACGAGCATGGCTGGTGGGCGCACAATGGCTTTGGTCAAACCACGCAGATGTAAGCCAGCCAAGACTATCCATCATCACGAAAAGCCCGCCTGTTTGAGGCGGGTTTTTTCGTATCCAAACTATGCACTAACTCACCCTGGCCGGGCTTGCCGGTCGGCGGCGTCAAGCGGGGGACCGTTTGCCCAGAATGCGCTGCAAGGTTCGGCGGTGCATGTTCAATCGCCGCGCCGTTTCCGAAACATTGCGGTCGCACAGTTCATAGACTCGCTGGATATGTTCCCACTTCACCCGGTCAGCAGACATCGGGTTTTCCGGCGGTGGCGGCGGGGTGCTGACATCCGCCAGCAATGCGGCATGAATGTCGTCGGGTTCCACCGGTTTCGCCAGAAAATCAATGG
>JASBSO010000152.1 GCA_030148905.1 Kordiimonadaceae bacterium
ACCTCTTTCTCGTTTTCAAGCTCGGCGTCGTCCAAAAGCGGGTTTTGCGTGAGGTCGGCGAGCAATTCGACCGCAAGCGGCAGATCATCGCTCAGTGTGCGAGCATAAAAACAGGTATGATCGCGGGTTGTGTAGGCATTCAGGTGGCCGCCGACACGTTCAATCTCGACCGCGATGTCGCGAGCGCTGCGCGTCTGGGTGCCTTTGAACACCATATGCTCCAGACAGTGGGCCAGGCCTGACCGTTCTGCCGGTTCGTGCCGGGCCCCCGCCGCCGCCCACAGCCCAACCGACAGCGACTGAATGCTGTGCCGTTCTTCGGTGACAATACGCAACCCATTGTCGAGTGTGGTTTCTTCCGTGCGCATCAAAACGCCTCCAGCGCCGCCTTGAGCGCGCCCAGGTCCGCAGGCAAGGTCGTCATCCGCTCAGGCCGGTCAAAAAGTCCTGCCATATGCGGGGGCAAGGTCGGGTCTTCGCCAATGGCCTGACGGACAGCCCCCGGAAATTTCGCCGGGTGCGCAGTGCCAAGCGTGATCACCTCGGCCGGGTTCTCCAGCGCCTGCGCCGCCACCAGCCCCGTTGCGGTGTGGGGGTCGACGCAATAGCCGGTATCGGCCCATACTCGCGTCATCACGTCGATACAGTCGGCGTCGCTGGCGCGCGACGCTCTGAAATGCGACCGGACATACGCAAGCGCATCGGCACTTAATTGGAAGACGCCTGCCTCTTTCAGTGCGGTTAGATTGGCCGCAACCGCCGCCGCATCGCCGCCGTAAGCATCCAGCAGCAGCCGTTCAAAATTGCTGGCAACCTGAATGTCCATGCTGGGCGACAGCGATGGCTCAGCCGCTGCTTTGCGGTATGCGCCGGTTTCAAGCGTACGCACCAGAATATCATTGGCGTTGGTGGCGATCATCAGCTCGCCAATCGGGGCCCCCATACGCCGGGCAAGATAGCCCGCATAAATATCGCCAAAATTGCCGGTCGGGACGCTGAAACTGGGTGATTTCCCGACATAAGCAGGCTGCACCACCGCCCACACATAATAGACGATCTGCGCCATGATCCGCGCCCAGTTGATGCTGTGGACCGCCGTCAGGTGCATCCGGTCGCGAAAATCCAGGTCGCCAAAGGCCGCCTTCACCAACGCCTGACAATCGTCAAAGCTGCCCTCGACCGCGATATTGAGCACATTGTCCTCGACCACGGTGGTCATCTGGCGGCGCTGCACCTCGGACACGCGCCCCTTGGGGTGCAGCATCACAATGCGCACATTGTCACGCCCGCGGCAGGCCTCAATCGCCGCCGACCCGGTATCACCCGAGGTCGCCCCCAATATGGTCAAGGGGCCGGACTGTGCGCCGGACAGGGCATCGAACAGTCTGCCCAAAAGCTGCAGGGCAAAATCCTTGAAGGCCAGTGTGGGGCCGTGGAACAGCTCCAGCACCGTGCCGTGCTTGCCCAGCGATGTCAGCGGCGCCACATCCGCATGGCGGAACACGTCCGCCGAATATGTCTCGCCGATCAACCGGCCAGCCTCAGCCTCAAGCCGGGTGCCCTTGAAAAAGGGGGCAAGCACCATCTCGGCCACTGCAGCATATCCGTTTGCCGCCGCCGCGCGCACGGCATCCATATCCAGGTGCGGCAACGTATTGGGGACATTCAGCCCACCGTCGCGCGCAAGGCCGTCGGCAATCGCCGTCTCAAGCGTAATAGCGCCAGACGGTGCGCGGGTTGAACGGTAGGTGATCACCGATTGAGTGCCTTTCATCAAATAAGGGCCGGTTTATAGGAGGCGGCACGCCCAAGCGCAATCATGATGTATCCTGGCGCCCACGGCTGATGCCAAAAGCAACATAAACACCGATCAAGCTGGCCATCAGGCCAAACCAGGTCAAGGCATATTCGCGGTGATTATTGGGAATGTCGACCCGCACCTGCCCCCCCAGAAAACGCGGATTTGGCGGCCAGCTATCGGCGATGAAGCGCATGGGATATGTGTGCGAAACACCGTAATGCCGGGCGATCTGATCAACGTCCGCCAAATGCCACTCGCCGCGTTCGGGGGCATTCGCGGGCGTCATCAAACCGGGGCGCGGCGACGGTACCAACACGCCTGCCACCGGAAAGGGCTCGCCAAGCGACAGCGTGAGGTCGCCCTTGTCTTCAAAGCTGATCCACCCCACTGACGCAACAAGGTTAACCCCCCTATTGGTGGTGATGAGGGTATAGAGATGATAGCCAGGTTTACCGTCTTTGTTGGTGCCAAATACCGTGACGGGCGTGCGCGCGACCGCGATAGGGGTTATCTCAACCCGGCGGTAGGCCACTGGCGCATCCAGGTCGTGTAGTGGGATAGGGTCCGCCGCCAGTCCGGCCTCGATCGTCGCCAGCAAGTCGGTTTTGGGGCCGATTTTGCGGGCCTGCCAGGTGCCAAGGGCTGCCAAGATCAGGCAGCCAACAAGGGTGAGAATGCTGAGTGTCCGCCCGGGCCTAAAGCGCGCCATCATCGTCCACCAGTCGCGCCTCGTGCGCGTCATATTTGAACTGCTGTGCGATCAGCCAGCCTTTGAACACCCGCAGCATCCACAGGCCCAAAACCGACACCACAATCGGCCACAGAATGAGATGCACAATCGCGGGCGGCGCCAGGGCCGCGTGCAGCATCGCAGCCAAAAGGGCCACGACAAAGCCAAGGATGAGGATCACAAACACCTGCGGCCCGTCGCCCGGGTCGGCCTTGCGGAAGTCGGCACCGCAGTGATTGCACGCCTCGGCCACCACCAAAATGCCTGAAAACAGACGACCTTGCCCGCAGGACGGGCAGCGCCCCGAGAGCCCCACCTTAAACGGCGAAACCGGCACCCCCTTGGGAGCGCCGGTCTCTGCATTCGGTGAGGTGCTGTCGTTATCCACCAAAGGGCGACGCACCCAGAATGTAGATAAAGATAAACAGGAACAGCCACACCACATCGACAAAGTGCCAGTACCAGGCGGCAGCTTCGAAGCCGAAATGATGCTCGGGCGAGAAATGCCCTTTGTACAACCGACCCAAGCACACAGCGAGGAAGATCGTTCCGATCAATACGTGGAAGCCGTGGAAACCGGTCGCCATGTAAAAGGATGCCGAATAGATGCTGCCCGAGAAGCCAAAGGCGGCGTGGCTATATTCAAACCCCTGCAAGCAACTAAAGAGCGCGCCTAGGAGAACCGTAAACCACAGCATTTGCTTGGTCATGTCGCGGTCGCCTTCGAGCATGCTGTGGTGCGCCCAGGTCACTGTGGTGCCCGACAGCAGCAGAATCAGCGTGTTCATAAAGGGCAGATGCCACGGGTCAAAGGTTTCAATGCCTTCAGGCGGCCATGGGGCCTCCATCGTGATGACATCCCAAAATGCGGTCACATCAGGAATGGGCACAATGGGGAACAGCCACGCGTTGAAAAACGCCCAGAACCAGGCGACGAAGAACATGACTTCGGACGCGATGAACAAAATCATCCCATACCGCAGGCCAATGCGCACAACCGGGGTGTGATCGCCGGTATTGGCCTCTTTGATGACGTCCTTCCACCAGGCAAAGGCCGTGTAAAACAGCATCAAAAGGCCTGCCCAGAAGCAATAGAGACCAAAAACCTCACCCTTGACACCAAACAGCGTGGCGTCGGGCTTCATGGCATACACACCACCAAAGGTCGCCAAAAAGGCCGCAAGCGAGCCAACCGCTGGCCACGGGCTGGGGTCAACGAGATGATAATCGTGTTTGACCTCTTCAGATGCCATTTTTCTTTCTCCTGTTCCCGTCAGATGCCACGCCCGGCCCTAGCGCCCGGACTGCGTGGAAGGAGGTGATTGATCCCCCTCTTCTACGGCAAAAAAAGTATAAGACAAGGTAATCTCGACCACATCGGACATATAGGCGTCCTGGTCGATATCCGGTTCAATATAATAGATCACCGGCATGCTGACCCGCTCGCCGGGTTCAAGCCGCTGCTCGGTGAAACAAAAACACTCGATTTTCGAGAAATAACTGCCAACCTTGAAGGGCGACACATTATAGGTTGCCCGCCCGACGATGGGCTTGTCGGTTGGGTTATACGCCTCATAGTAAGCAAGGCCCTGCTCGCCGACCTTCAGCTCCTGGCTGGTTTGCTCAGGCCGGAAGTCCCACGGCATATCGCGGTGCGTGGCGGCGTTGAAACGCACTTTGATGACCCGGTCAATCACATCAACGCTCGACAGTTCAACGCGCTGCGGCGTGCCGCCATACCCCGTCACCCGGCAAAAAATCTCATAAAGCGGGACCGCAGCATAGGCCATGCCCAGCATGGCGAACGCAACGCCCGCAAAAATGAACCCCACACGGCGATTTTTCGTGTCGGCGACTGCACTCTGCGGGGTCATGGTGTGAGCCCCTTGATCCGGAAATAGGTGACCACAAACAGCACAATCACCATAACCGCCAGCGCCAGGCCAACAGCGCGGTTGCGCCGCTCCAGCGGTGTGTTGTCGTCCTTCGGGTCCATATTCGGGTCCGTCGTCATAGCCACACTCCCATGGCCTTATCGACCGCAAGCATCGCAAACACCACAAACAGATACAGGATCGAGAAGGCAAACAACCGCCGCTCCGCCCCTGATTTCTGGACCAGAACCGCAAAAGCCTGCCAGCAGAAATACGCACTCATCGGCGCGATCACCGCCGCATACACCAGGCCCACCATATCCAGCGCCAGTGGTGCAAGCACGGCTGCGCTCATCACCAGGCTGTAGGCGAAAATCTGGCGGCGGGTTGCCCGCTCGCCCGCAGTAACGGGCAGCATCGGAATGCCCGCAGTACCGTAATCCAGCTTCACATAAAGCGACAGTGCCCAGAAATGCGGCGGCGTCCACAGAAAGATAATGGCAAATAGGATCAGGGCTTCAATGGTCACACTATTGGAGACCACCGCCCAGCCGATCATCGGCGGGAACGCCCCGGCGGCACCGCCGATGACGATGTTTTGCGGCGTCTTGCGCTTGAGCCACATGGTATATACCAGCGCGTAAAACCCGATGGTCACCGCCAGCAGGATCGCCGCTGTCAGATTGGCTGTCAGCCACAGGAACATCACCGAAAAGACCGACAGGACCAGACCAAAGGTCAGTGCATCCTCGGGCGAGACGCGCCCCTGCGGGATCGGCCGTCCCGCCGTGCGCCGCATGACGGCGTCGATATCGGCGTCGTACCACATGTTGAGCGCGCCCGACGCACCGGCACCAATCGCAATCAACACAATCGACGTCAGCGCCAGAACCGGGTTCAAGCCGCCCGGTGCCATAAACATGCCGACAAAGGCGGTGAAGACCACAAGCGACATCACGCGCGGCTTCATCAGCAAAAAGAAGTCGCGCGGCTCCGGGCCGTCATGGCTGACAGCGCCTAAGGTCTCGGATGTGCTGGCAAGATCACTCATAAAACAACAGGTCCGAAAAGGCGGCGCCGTGCGCCGCCTTTTTAGGGATTAATGACCAGTCGACTTGCTCATGTCCGGCAGTTCATTGAACTGGTGGAATGGCGGCGGTGACGACAGCGTCCATTCCAGCGTCGTTGCGCCCTCGCCCCACTGATTGTCGGGCACGGTCTTCTTGGCGAAGAACAGCGTGTAAGCAAACACCAGAATGAACATGATGACACCCACCAGCGTAATCAAATAGCCATAGCTGGAAATCTGGTTCCAATAGGTAAAGGCGTCAGGATAGTCGACATACCGGCGCGGCATGCCTTGCAGGCCCAAAAAGTGCTGCGGGAAGAAGATGGTGTTCACCCCAATGAAGGTGACCCAGAATTGCAACTGGCCAGCCCATTCCGGGTATTGACGGCCGCTCATCTTACCAATCCAGTAATACAGCCCGGCAAAGATCGCAAACACCGCACCGAGAGAGAGCACATAGTGGAAGTGCGCCACCACATAATAGGTGTCGTGCAGCGCCACATCCGCCCCTGCGTTCGAGAGCACAACCCCGGTCACCCCGCCAACGGTAAAGAGCAGGATGAACGCAATCGCATACAGCATCGGCGTTTTAAAGGTGATCGAGCCGCCCCACATGGTGGCCACCCAACTGAAAATCTTCACACCCGTCGGCACTGCGATCACCATGGTCGCCGCGACAAAATACACTTTGGTATTGAGGCTGAGGCCCACGGTGTACATGTGGTGCGCCCACACGATAAAGCCGATAAAGCCGATCGCGGCCATGGCATAAGCCATGCCGAGATATCCGAAGATCGACTTTTTCGAGAAGGTGGAGACGATGTGACTGACGATCCCAAAGGCCGGCAGGATCATGATATACACCTCGGGGTGACCGAAGAACCAGAACAGATGCTGGAACAGGATCGGGTCACCGCCGCCTGCGGGGTCGAAGAAGGTGGTGCCGAAATTCCGGTCGGTCAGCAGCATAGTGATCGCGCCCGCCAACACCGGCAAGGCCAGCAGCAGTAGCACCGCCGTGATCAGAACCGACCAGCTAAACAGCGGCATTTTGTGCAGCGTCATGCCCGGTGCGCGCATGTTCCAGATGGTGGTGATATAGTTGATCGCCCCCATGATCGACGAGGCACCGGCCAGGTGCAGCGAGAAAATGGCAAAGTCCATCGCCGGGCCGGTGTGGCCGTAGGTCGACAGCGGCGCATACGCCGTCCAGCCGCCGCCAAAACCAGGCTGACCAGCCTGACCCTCGACAAAGGTGGACAGCAGCAGCAGAATGAAGCTCGGCGGCATCAGCCAGAAGCTGATATTGTTCATCCGCGGGAAGGCCATGTCGGGCGCGCCGATCATCAGCGGCACGAAATAGTTACCAAAACCGCCGATGAGCGCAGGCATCACCATGAAAAAGACCATGATCAGGCCGTGCCCCGTGGTCAGCACGTTGAACATATGGCGCGCCTGATCTTCGGTGATCCCGAAGACCGACGGAATAAACTGAATACCGGGCTCGGCAAGCTCCATCCGGATAATGCCGGACATGCCAAAACCAATCAGGCCTGCAAAGAAGGCAAACCAGATATACATGATCCCGATATCTTTATGGTTGGTCGAATAGACCCAGCGTTTCCACCCTGTTGGTGTTGCACCTGCCATCAGATAATCCTTCCTTACAGCTTATCGACCCAGCGCCGTGCGAGACGGCGTCTGTGCATAATCTTGCTTGGCGCGCTCAATCCAGCGCGCAAATTCCTGTTTCGAGACCACCTCAACCGCAATCGGCATAAAGGCATGGTCCTTGCCGCACAGCTCAGAGCACTGACCGTAATATGTGCCGGTCTGGCTCACTTCAAACCAGGTCTCGTTCACACGGCCGGGTACGGCGTCCATTTTCACACCGAAGGCCGGAACGGTCCACGAGTGCAGCACATCGCTTGCGGTGATCAGCAGTTTGATCTTGGTGTCAACCGGCACCACAAGACGGTTGTCGGTGTCCAAGAGCCGCGCATTCAGCTTCGCCGGGCGGCCCAGGAAGGACGCGAGGTCGCTCTCGTAGCGGCTGCGCTCGCTGGCGTTCACAAAGGCGCTGTCGGGCACCATGACCGAGGTGAACTCGATCTCGTCATGGTCGGGATAGCTATAGGTCCAGTTCCACTGGTTCCCCGTAGCGCGGATGGCAAATTCGGTTTCCGGGATGGTTTCCTGATAGTACATCAGCGGAATAGACACCACACCGATACCGATCAGAATGAAGATCGGAATCACCGTCCACACAAATTCCAACAGCGTGTTGTGGCTGACTTTGGATGGGGTTTTGTTGAACTTGCTGGAATAGCGCACCAGCGTGTAGCCCATCAAAACAAACACAAAGATCGTGATGATGGTGATCAGCACCAGCAGGTCGAAGTTGAAATCAACAATTCGCTGCGCCTGCTCATTTGCAGGTTCCTGCAACCACAGGCCCTTGGCCTGCGGCATGCCCACACGATCTTGCGCAAGCGCCACACCAGAAACAAGGCTGACAAGCCCGCCTGCTGCGATCGCTTTCCCCATCGAAATCCATTTCATTCTTAAATCCACTTCCGCTCAAAAGTCCTATGACTGCATGGTTGCAGCCAAGCTTTGGAGAGATGGCAGTCTATGACCGTGCTGGTCAAAATGCTCGCATTTCCAATGCGCCTGCCAGATATGCGGGGGTTTTATAACAAACCCAATCCCAGACACAAGCGGAACACGCACCGCCATTCGGTTTTTTCTCGTTTGACCACGCACCTTTGCCATTGCTTTGTATATAAGGTGGGCTGACCCGGTGGTGGATACGACATAGGGACGCACTTTAGCGGGGGGACGCACTTTAACAGGCGGCATGCCCGTTGTGGCCATCTGCCGTTACCCATAGTGGACTTTGGGCAAATCCTCTTCAGAGAAAACCCCCGCTTCGCGGCGCGTCTGCTCGACAACAGAGACCAGCTTGCCCTGAAGGGACTTCATATTTTGTTCGATTTTGTCGGTGATCGCGCCGATTTCGTTGCCGGCACTGCCGACGGTTTCCGTGCTCTCCTGCATGTCGGCGATCATTTCAACCATGGTGGCAACACTGTCGACCGCATTTTCGATCGTCACGCCTATGGCGTCGGTATTTTCAAGCTGGACCGCCACCTTGTCCGACACGTCGTCACCGCGCGCGGCAACACCTTCGATCATATCGGCAATAGACTTGATCTGGGCGACCGCCTGGTCCACCTCGGCCTGCATTTCGGCCACATATTGATGGATATTCTCGGACGAGCTTGAGGTTTGGTTGGCAAGCGACTTCACTTCGCTGGCCACCACGGCAAAGCCCTTGCCCGCCTCGCCCGCGCGCGCCGCCTCAATTGTGGCGTTCAGCGCCAACAGGTTGGTCTGCCCGGCAATATCGCTGATGATGCTGGTGACATTGGCAATCCGGTCCGCCGCGCTGGTCAAATCACCAAGCGACGAAGCGACGGTTTGGGCATTTTCGGTGGCGTTTTGCACCATCACCCGCGAACCTTCAATTTCGGTGCGCACATCCGACAGCGACGATCGCATTTGCTCGGACGCCATGTTCAACTCGCGCGACAGCGACATCGTCGTCTCGGCAGAGGTGCTGGTGGCTTGGGCACTGTTTTTCATTTGCGCCATGCGCGCCTTCAACCGGCTGCCGATAGCGTTGGCGTTTTTGGCCTCCGATAGAATGTCCTGGATCATGGCTGACAATTCGGTTTGCACGACCATCGACAGGGTTTCAATCCCGTCAGCGATGGCCTTGCGGCTGGTGCGCTCGGCGGCCTCTAACCGCTGGCGCTCGGCGATATCGCGCTTACGCTCTTCCTCGCGGCGCTGGCGGGCGTCCTCTTCGCGCTGACGGGCTAGCGCTTCCTGCTCGCGGCGCAAATTGTCGGCCTCAATCACCGTGTCCCGGAAATTTTCCAACGCGAGAGACATGTCGCCAAACTCGTTCTTTTGCTCGCGGTAGGGGATGTCCTGCTCCAGGTCGCCCGAGGCAAAGGCCCGCATAACCGACGACAGGCGGGTCATCGGGCGCACCTGGGTGACGGTCAGAGCATAAGACAGCACAATCGCCATCAAAAAACTGACCCCGACAATGGCATACATGGTGGTTTCGCTGCTGTTCAGCTCGCCGCGGATCCCATCAATAATCACAAAACCATCTGCCGTATTGGCTTCGATCAGCTCTTGAAACAGGGTATCAATCGACGCAGCAAGCTCGGTGATCGCCGGGGTTAGACCGTTTTGCGCCTCAAGGGCGGCGCTGACTTCGCCCACATAGGCACCGATGTCGCCCTGTATGCGCTCCACGGATGCCCGCACCGCGTCGGACGATGCCCGTTCGGACACCACGATCAGGCTGTCTTCAAGATCGAAGGTGAAATCGTCCAGATCATCGGCAGTGACCGGCTCGCTGACGGTATTGGGAGCGTTCAGGCTGCTGAGCACACGGTTATGCATCGACAAAAACTGAGCATAAGACTGCCCGGAATAATTAATCGCTTGCAAAGGGCCATCATAAACCTGAACGGCATATTGCCCGGTCGTGGCGATCTGCCCCGACGCATAAAGCCCGATGATGACACTGATCAGCGTCAACAACGCCAACCCGCCTACGATTCGATATGCAATGGACCTGAACATACCCCCTCCTTGTCGCGCCGGTTACGTCACGACTTACTCCACAACGACTGTCAGTTTCATTTTCGGATGGATGGCGCACCGCACGCGGTATTTGCCGGGCTTGTCGAAGGAGATCTCCCCCTGCTCGCCAGGTTTTTGCAGGCCCAGATCTTCTTTGTCTGATCCAATGCGGGCATAAACATTGTGGGCAACCGTGTCGTCGTTGACAAAGCGCACCTTCGCGCCCGACTTAATCGTGACCGAGCTTTCAGAAAAGGCTTTGCCCTTTTGGCTGATCGTGACCGTATCCTGGGCCTTCAGCGGCGTTATCGCCGCCGCACATACAAACACCAGCGAGAAGAAAATCTGTCGATATGAGCGCATAGTCAGGGTCCTCATCAGTTTGGCAATTTGGGATAGGTGACGGCGGGATCGTCGCTGCTGAGCGTGTGCAGAAACGCAACAAGGTCTGCGACCTCATCATCGGTTAGCCCAAGCGCGAAGATCGATTCGGACACCGTCTCGCGCTGAACAAAGCCGTGGTTGTAATGTTGGACAACCGCTTCTAGCGTGCGGATCGATCCGTCGTGCATATAGGGGGCGCGCTCTACAATGTTGCGCAGGCCTGGCGTTTTGAAGGCGTGTTTCAGGCTGGCGATATCAAGCTGCTCGTAGCGGCCAAGGTCCTGATCGTCGGGCAGGCCGATATCGTGAAAGCCCCAATCGGTAAAGTTCCACCCTTCATGACACGCCACACAATTGGCCTTGCCATTGAACAGGGCAAAACCGCGCTTTGCGGCGTCTGAAATGGCACTTTCATCGCCGGCGATCCAGCGGTCAAACGGGGCGGTCGCTGAAACAATCGTCCGCTCATAGGTGGCAATGGCGGCACCGACATTTTCAAGCGTAATGCCGGTGCCGGGAAACGCCTTTTCAAACAGGTCACTATAGCCGTCTATGGCCTGCAGCTTGCCGACAAGCTGGTCAAGGTCCTGCGCCATTTCAACCGATGAGGCAATCGGCCCAAGCGCCTGCTCTTCAAGCGATTCTGCCCGACCGTCCCAGAAAAACAGCTCACCCCATGCCAGGTTCAGCACGGTGGGCGTATGCCGCCCAAGGCGCGTCATCGGAACGCCAACGCTGGTCTTTTGCCCGTCCTCCCATGAAAAGCTGGGATTGTGGCACGACGCGCAGGACAGATTATTTTCCCCCGACAGGCGCGGGTCGAAAAACAGCAACTTGCCCAGATGCGCCTTGGCGTCGCTATAGGGGTTGTCTTCAGGGTAAGGAACAGCGTCAGGCCGCTGATATAGCGCCCGGAGGGCGTCATCGGCCTGCTGAGACTGCGCCCCTTGCTCAATGCCCATCAGCGTCGCAGCGCCAACCAAAACAACTGGCAGATATTTAAACCGTGAAACAATATCTGTAAGTCGCAGCATAATTTATTCCTCCGCATTGGCGCCGGCCGCGCCGTTTTGGGTGCCTTCCATCAGATTGCGTTGCACCCGCTGAGGCAGGTCGATAAAATCTTCCGGATCAAAAAATACCGTGACCTGGTCGCGGTACGCCTCGATATCTGCAGCATTTGGCAGGTTTTGCTCGTCGGGCTGGCTGGTGCGTTCAACGATAACGCGCCCGGTCATCTGCATTAAAATATGCGGGATACAGTGATAATCGTAGGTCCCCGCAACCGTGAAGGTGTGAGACCAGCGCTCGCCCTCTTCCTGCAACAGGGGACTGGCAAAGCCCGTCGCCCCCGCCGGGAAGCCGTCGGGGTAGGTGCTCATATTGTGCACGCCAAATTGTCGGTTGATCCATGTCACGGTATCGCCGCGCTGAATGGTAATTTCAGCGGGGACGAATTTCATTTCGCCGGTGTCATCATCTGTGATGACATCCACCCGGATATCATCGGCCAAGGCCATGTTCGCAGCAACAATACAAACGCCTGCGAACCCCCATACACGCAACATAAGCGGTGCATTCCCCACACAACTCAAAACCCCCAAATGCGCACTACGAAACTGATAGGTTGTATTCAAGCCCCGATTTCACAAAATTGTAACTCAAGTGTAACTTTCGTGCAGAGGCCCGGATCGGGGCTGTGACCGGCTTGCCCGCACGCAAAAAGTCGTTACAGTCGGGCGAAAGGAGCCAAATACCCATGACAGCAACCGACCCTGCCGACCTGAATTTCTTTTTTACCGATACCGAGCTTGATGAAAGCAGCACCCTCAAAATTGTGGATGACAGCCTCAGCGGCATGGATGACGGCGAGCTGTATCTGGAGGCCGTTACGGCAGAAAGCTTTACCTTTGACGATGGCCGGTTGAAGGCCGCGACATATGAATCCAATCAGGGCTTTGGCCTGCGTTCGGTTTTGGGGGAATCGACCGGCTATGCCCACGCGTCCGAACTCTCGACATCGGCGCTGCGGCGCGCTGGCGACACGGTCAGCGCCATTCGCACCGGGCAAAGCGGCACCATGGCGGTCGCCCCGCCGCGCACCAACCGGAAAATCTATACCGAAGCCGACCCGCTGGGTGGCATCGCCTTTGATGCCAAGGTCCGCCTGCTGTCTGATATTGATGCCTATGCCCGGTCGCGGGACGACCGCGTGCAACAGGTCAGCGCGTCGTTGATGGGCAGCTGGAAAGCGGTGGAGATCATCCGCGCCGGCGGCGAGCGGCTGCGCGACATTCGCCCGCTTGTCCGCCTCAATGTCTCCGTGGTGATGGCCGACGGCGAGCGTATGGAAGTGGGTTATGAAGGCACCGGCGGGCGCGAGGGATACGGGCTACTATTTGACCAGGATCACTGGCAGGGCCAGGTCGAAGAAGCGATCCGCCAGGCCGAGGTCAACCTGAGAAGCGTCGATGCCCCGGCAGGCGAAATGACCGTTGTGCTGGGCCCTGGCTGGCCGGGTGTGCTGCTGCACGAGGCGGTGGGCCACGGACTTGAAGGGGATTTCAACCGCAAGAAAACCAGCGCGTTTTCGGGCCTGATGGGCCAGCGCGTGGCCGCACCGGGTGTAACGGTGGTGGACGACGGTACACTCGATGACCGGCGCGGATCCTTGACCATTGACGACGAAGGCACCCCGACCGAGCGCACGGTGCTGATCGAAGACGGCATTTTGAAAGGCTACATGCAGGACCGGTTGAATGCCCGCCTGATGAACATGGCCCCAACCGGCAATGGCCGCCGTCAAAGTTTTGAACATTCCCCCATGCCGCGCATGACCAATACCTTTATGCTGGCAGGTGACAAAGACCCCGCAGACATTTTGGCCAGCGTTGATGACGGCCTTTATGCGGTGAATTTTGGCGGCGGGCAGGTGGATATCACCTCGGGCAAATTTGTCTTTTCCTGCACCGAGGCCTACCGCGTGCGCGGCGGTAAAATCGAGGAGCCGGTCAAAGGCGCCACTCTTATCGGTAACGGGCCCGATGTTCTGACCAAGGTGTCGATGATCGGCAACGACCTGAAACTTGACCGCGGCGTCGGCACCTGCGGCAAGGGCGGCCAGCAGGTGCCCGCAGGCGTTGGTCAGCCAACCTTGCGCGTTGACGGCCTGACAGTCGGCGGCACCGCCAGTTAAACCCGATCTTTATGGGACAGATGGTATGAGGACACTGATCACCGCCTGTGTTTTGACCGCATGGCACATGCTTGCGCCGTCCGCCGGCGCGCAAGCCCCGAAACCGATGACATTGGTTGATCTGATGTCGCTGCCGCAGATCACCGATGTTGAGCTGTCGCCCGGCGGTGAAACGCTTGTTTTCAGCCACAGCACCGCCGATTGGAAGGCCGACGGCCGCGTCGACCATTTATGGGTCCGCACCAGCGAGGGGCGGCTGTATCAACTGACCAATGGCCCGACCGCTGAACGCGAGGCGCAAATTTCGCCTGATGGCCGCCAGGTTGCTTTTATTGCCAAACGTCCGCCAGACAGGGTTGCGCAGCTGTATCTGATCCCGGTGGACGGCGGCGAGGCGGTGCGACTGACTGTGCATCC
>JASBSO010000169.1 GCA_030148905.1 Kordiimonadaceae bacterium
GCGTCCCATGTTGCGTCATCCGCATCCAGCGGGGTTGACGGCATGATACCGGCGTTGTTCACCAAGCCCGCAGGTATGCCAAAAGGCTCGGACGCCGCATCCCAGATGCGTTTGCGCGCATCGCGGTTGCCGAGGTCGCATTCCAGAATATGCACCCTGTCAGGGTGCGCGGCCTGCAGTGCCGAAAGCGGCTCTGACGTTTTGCGGCAGTGCGCCACAACACGGTGGCCCTGCTGGGCGGCTTTTTCCGCTGCGGCAAAACCAATGCCGCGCGCACAGCCGGTGATCAATAACGGTCCGTGTATCATGCCCCCTTATAGGCAGATCGTCAGTGTGTTGCCATCCACGCACGGGCTTTTTTTTGGGCCAGTGCAATATCGCGGCGTGACATTTCGCTCGCAACGTCCGAGCGGTCAACCCGCGCACGGCGCACGCCGTTCATCGCCGCCAGGTTAAACCATTTATGCGCCTCAATATAATCGCGCCGAACCCCATGCCCGGTCGAGTAAATCAAACCAAGGTCATAATAAGCATTACAATTTCCGGTTTCAGCCTTTGCCAGACGCTCTTTGAGATAACGCGCGTCGCTTACATCATGTTGGCCCATAATATCACCCATCCTCAATGCTGACCGGTCACCGGACCAGCATGCTTCATACGCTTAAACCTGCACACAAAATCTTGGATGGGCGGGCATGAACACCGCCGCTTTGCACCGAAGTTTAGCAAAAAATTCTAGGCCTGACCATATTCTTACGCCCCCGCATTTTGAGGGCTTGTGTCGCGTCATAAGGTCTTGGAAACTCAGCAAAGTCGCTAATTCAGCCATGAAATTGCCCTCTTTTCAGAGCAGACTTTCATGCAAAGGAGATCTCATATGCGCCAGCACCTTGTTGTTTTGTGTCTTGCCCCGGCCCTGTTTGTCGCCGGATGCACGCATGATATTTCCTCAGACCGGCGGTCACCCTATTCGGTGGGGCAAGTTGCCCGCGTTGAACAGGGCGTTGTGGAAAGTTACCGCTATGTCGAGGTGCAGACCGAAACCGGCGTGGGCACAGCCACCGGCGTTGTCGCCGGGGCGGCGATTGGTTCCACCGCAGGCGACGGTGTCGGCGGCGTTCTAGGCGCGATTGCTGGTGCGCTCATCGGCGGCGCTATTGGCCGTGATGTTGATGAAAGCGTCGGCCGCAAAAAAGCCTATGAATATCAGATCCTCTTGGACAATGGGCACAGGGTGTCACTGGTTCAGGCGGATGCCCGCCCCATCCCTGTCGGTGCGCCGGTTACGCTGCATTATGGCCGCGACCGATCGCGTATTTTCCTAGATGAAACCCGCATCGTGTATGACGACGCCCCTCATCAGCGCGAGATTGACCCCTCCGCAGACGATCTTCAGGGCAAGCACTGAGACGAACACTGAGTGTTGGGTATTGTTTATCCGAATGGATAATGACACCCAGTCTGTGTCTTAATTTAGTCCGCGTCCTCATAGCGCGCGCACACATAGCGGTCCCCCTGAAAGCGGAAGGCCGCGCAGCGCCGGCTTTCGTCATAGTCGCCGGGTTTTAGCGAGCGTCGGTCTGCGGGTTCGGCACCGAAATGTTCTTCCAGTGCGTCCTGATCAAAATGGATGCCTTCGCCGCTTGGGCCGCGGTAGGTCCCGCCCACCGCATTCGGACCGTTGACAATACTGAAATGCGGCAAAGGCGACGCTCCGGTAACAAAGCCGGGGTCAAAATCGGCCTGGGGCGAGTGGTGGAAAACAAAGCCCTGATGAAAAAAGCCAACACCAGTTCCAAACCCGCCAACGCCGCACGCATACACCCCGCAACCAAAGCGGCCAAACCCGCCAAAGCCAGCGTGACCAAAGCGCCCAAAGCCGCCGAAGCGCCCAAAACGCCCGAAGCCCGCATGGCCAAAGCGGCCAAATCCATAGCCAAACCGATTAAAGCCGCCAAAATGCCCGAACCGGCCAAAGCCATATCCAAAGCCTACGCGGTAGGCCGGAACGTGGAACCGACGGAAGCCGCGATGAAAACCGCGCACCCCGCCATGCGCCCCGGCAACCAGTAAGCTGGATGCCGAGTTGGCCGCAGCGGGCGCGCTCGCACCGGCAATCAAAAGTGAAAGTGTCGCTGCAGCGACCGAAAATGCTTTGATCATTGCTCTGCCCTTTTGTCCACCCTAGCACCCTAATCGGCGATTGGTGAATAGTTGCTGAACAAAAGCGCGCCGGAGCCGATGGGCAGCTCCGGCGCTTGTGTCGGATCTAGGGCAAGTCCAGGGGTGGAGGGAAGCGACCCGACACAAATTTTAGATTTTAGTCCTCATGCGGACCGGGGTAAAAAACCGGGCCGTGATAATGGCCGGCACCGTGCACATGGCCGTGCTCGAAATACACACCGTCACCGTGATAGTGGCCGCCCTTATAGTTGTGCTCGGCCTTGTAAAAATGACCGTCCTTAGGCGCGAAAGATTTATCGCCGTCTACGATGGCACCGCCGATAATGGCTCCCGCCACAGCCCCGGCGACAGCCCCGCCTGTGCGGTTGTTACCGCCGTCAATCTCGCTGCCGATGATGGCACCGGCGACCGCGCCGCCGACAATGGCCGCACCCGCGCCGCCGTGGCCGTGAACGCCGCCATGGAAACCATGCCCGTGGAAAAAGCCGGGCCCGGCATAATAGCGGTTGCCAAAGTGACGCCCACGAAAGCCGCGGTGGCCGACAAAGCGACGCCCTTTAAAGCCCTTGAAATGGCGGCCCCGGTGAAAGCCGCGGTTAAACCCGCGGTGAAAACCTTTTTTGAAACCGAAGGCTTTGCCACCACGAAACCCGCCGCGAAAGCCGCGCCGGAACCCGCGCCCCCGGTGGCCAACTTCGACAAGCTCGGCACCATGATCCGCCACAACACCATGCGGTGCGGCAACTGCCATCTGGGGCGCAGCGGCAATACTCATACCTGCGGCGGCAATGGCAATGGATAACAGTCGAATCATGGCACGTCTCCTATACACGATACGAGACGCATTCTATGCGAGCGCGTTGAATTGACCCTGAACAGCTTTGTTCAGTCGCTGTTCAGGAAATTTTTTGCGTCAGATTGGGGTTTTGAAGCTGAAAAACCCTTTACCCATCAAGCTTTGGCTTCAAAAGCTGGTTGACCATTGCCGGGTTGGCCTTGCCGCCGGTGGCCTTCATCACCTGCCCGACAAAGAAGCCCTGCAGCTTGGTTTTGCCGTCGCGGTACTGTGCCAACTGGCCGGGATTTTCGGCAATCACCTGGTCGATAATCGCCTCGATCTCGCCGGTGTCGGACACCTGCTTCAGGCCCTTTTCCTCGACGATTTTGGCCGGACTGTCGCCGGTTTCAAACATGATCTCGAACACATCCTTGGCGATACGGCCCGAAATGGTGCCCTCGTCGATCAGCATCAACAGCTGCGCGCCCGCATCTACACCAACCGGGGTTTCGGTAATTGATTTACCCGCCTTGTTGAGCGCGCCAAACAAATCGCCGATCACCCAGTTCGCCGCCTTTTGTGCAAGCTTGCTGGTGTCGGCACCCCTATCCGCCAAGGCGGCAAGTAAGGCCTCAAAATAGTCAGCTGACTCTTTTTCCGCCACCAGAACCGAGGCGTTATAGTCGCTCAGCCCCAAAGTCGACACCAGGCGCGCGCGCTTGTCGTCGGGCAATTCGGGCAGGCTGTCGCGCGCAGCGTCGATGAAGCCGTCATCAAATTCCAGCGGCAGCAGGTCCGGGTCGGGGAAATAGCGGTAATCATGCGCCTCTTCCTTGGACCGCATTGACCGGGTTTCGCCTTTGACCGGGTCAAACAGACGGGTTTCCTGATCGACGCTGCCGCCCGCTTCGATCACATCAATCTGGCGGCGCGCCTCCACCTCGATCGCCTGACGCACGAAACGGATCGAATTGACGTTTTTAATCTCGCAGCGCGTGCCCAGCGGTTCGCCCTCGCGGCGCACCGACACATTGACATCAGCGCGCATCGAGCCCTGCTCCATATTGCCGTCGCAGCTGCCGATATAGCGCAAAATCGTGCGCAGCTTGGTGAGATAGGCGCCGGCTTCGTCGGGGCTGTTCAGATGCGGTTTGGAGACGATCTCCATCAGCGCCACGCCCGAGCGGTTGAGGTCAACAAAGGTCAGGTCGGGGTGCTGGTCGTGCATCGACTTGCCCGCATCCTGTTCGAGGTGGATGCGCTCGACACCGACGTCCTTGTGTTTACCCTCGCCGAGGTCGATGACAATCGTGCCCTCGCCCACCACCGGATGTTTGAACTGGCTGATCTGATAGCCCTGCGGCAGGTCGGCATAGAAATAGTTTTTCCGGTCAAAGACCGAAAATCTATTGATCTCGGCCCCGAGCGCCAACCCGGTGCGCACGGCCTGGCGCACACATTCGCGGTTGATGGTCGGCAGCATACCGGGCATGGCCGCGTCCACCAGGCTGACCTGCGCATTGGGTTCGGCCCCAAATTCGGTCGCGGCACCCGAAAACAGTTTGGATTTGGAGGTCACCTGCGCGTGCACTTCCATGCCGATCACCACTTCAAAATCGCCGGTCGCGCCTGCGATCCGATACCCAGAAATATTGGGAGGCAGTTCCATCACAGTTTCCTAAATTATGCTGTCCACCAGGCGTCGGGCTTGGCGGTGAATGCCGCTGCCTCCTCAAGAACGCCGCAAATGGTAAAGAGGGTCATTTCATCAAAGGCGGGGGTGAGCACCTGCAGCCCAAGCGGCAGGCCGTCTGCGCTCAGGCCCGCCGGAACGGATGCTCCCGGCAAGCCCGCAAGCGACGCCGGCACGGTAAACACGTCATTGAGATACATCGCAATCGGGTCGTTGGATTTGGAGCCAAAGGCAAAGGCCGCGCTGGGCGCCGTTGGGGTCAGCAGCGCATCAACGCTTTCAAACGCATCGCGGAAATCCTTGGCGATCAGCTGACGCACGCGCTGCGCCTTGAGATAATAGGCGTCATAATAGCCAGCAGACAGCACATAGGTGCCCATCAGCACACGGCGCTTGACCTCATCCCCAAACCCATGGCCGCGCGTGGTCTCGTACATATCGGTCAGGTTGCCGCCCTGCGGCACATCCCGCAGCCCGTAGCGCACCCCGTCATAGCGCGCCAGGTTCGACGACGCCTCGGCGGGGGCAACAATATAATAGGTCGGCAGCGCATATTTGGTGTGCGGCAGGCTGACGTCCACCACATTGGCCCCAGCGTCCTTGAGCCAGCCAATCCCCTGATCCCACAGCTTGAGGATATCCTCGGGTGTTTCGTCGAGCCGGTATTCCTTCGGAATGCCGATGGTTTTGCCGCGAATATCGCCGGTCAGTGCGGCCTCGAAATTGGGCACTTCACGGTTGATACTAGTCGAGTCCTTGGGGTCATAGCCGGTCATCGCTTCCAGCATGATCGCCGCGTCGCGGACGGTGCGGGTGACAGGGCCCGCCTGGTCAAGCGAACTGGCGAACGCCACCATGCCGTACCGGCTGCACCGGCCGTACGTCGGCTTGACGCCGACCGTGCCGGTAAAGCTGGCCGGTTGGCGGATCGACCCGCCCGTATCAGACGCCGTCGCCCCCATGGCGGTATAGGCCGCAACGCTGGCCACCGACCCGCCCGACGAGCCACCCGGTACAAAATGCTCGTTCGAGCCTTCGGCGCGCCAGGGGTTTTTGACCGGGCCGTAATAGCTGTTTTCATTTGACGAGCCCATGGCGAACTCGTCCATGTTCAACTTGCCCAGCATCACCGCGCCCGCGTCCCACAAATTTTGGGTGACGGTGGATTCGTATGCGGGTTCAAACCCGTCAAGGATATGGCTGCACGCGGTGGTGCGCACACCTTCGGTGGCAAACAGGTCCTTGATGCCGATTGGAATGCCCGCCATAGCAGGTGCGTCGCCCGCCTTGACCCGCGCGTCGGCGGCATCGGCCATGGCCAGTGCCTTTTCCGGCGTTTTGACGATATAGGCATTCAGCACGTCGGCAGCCTCGATCGCGGCGATGTGCGCCTCGGTCAGCTCGCGGCTGGTGATGTCGCCTTTGCGCAGCCCGTCGCGCGCCTCGGCAATGGTAAATTTGGTCAGATCTGTCACAGGCTCTACTCGATCACTTTCGGCACGGCGAAAAAGCCGTATTCGCGGCGCGGTGCGTTTTTCAGAACCTTGTCCTGAATATTGCCGTCAGACACCGCATCATCGCGCCACACAAGCTTGGCATCCACGGGGCTTGCCATCGGTTCGATCCCGTCGGTGTCGACCTCGCCAAGCTGCTCGACCCAGTCCAGAATGCTGGTCAGCTCTGTCGCCATAGGGGCAAGCTGCTCTGGCTCAAGTTTGAGGCGCGCCAAACGGGCAATGCGCGCGACCGTATCTTCATTGATGTTCGACATGAACTGAACTCGTCTCCTTTGCCGGTGGGCAGGTTTGTCAGTGGACATGGTTTGTCGGTCGACGGGGCCCCGCGCGGCAAATACTCCTTGTGCTTGTCAAGAAAGCGGTTGAAAATTCGGCGAGACATTAGCGATTGTCCCATGGAGCCGCAAGACGGGATATCGCCCTTTTTTGAGAGATTTTGGCGACTGTGACAAAACGCGACGACCCCGCCACCACGTTGACGATCAGGCAGGCCCGCGTTGCCGATGCACGCGCGCTTGATAACTTTTTGGCGGAAATTTTCCGCACCGCCCGCCATGTCATTACCAAATCACAGGAATTCCAGCCGGGCTTTCTGTCCCGCCGGGTGTGGATTGCACGCAAACAGCTCAACCCCTTTGAGACCTGCCTGCTGGCGGTGCAGGCGGGCAAAATTGTTGGCATGATCGAAAGCTGGACAGACCGACGCGCGCGGGTCTGCCACATCACCTGCTTTTTCATGGCGGTTTCGCCCAGCGAACAGCGACGCGGCATCGGCAAGCACTTGCTGCAAGCCTTTTTGAACTGGGTCGCCGCCCATGACCGGCTGGACAAGGTGGAACTGCATGTGCATGACGACAACGACGCTGCCCTTGCGCTCTACACCAAGCTTGGTTTTGAAATTGAGGGACGGCGCAAAGGCGCCATTCGCTATGAAGATGGGCGGGTTATTGATGATCTGTTGATGGCCTATTGGCCCAAAAAACAAAGCCAGGGGGACTAAATGGCAAACACAAAAACACGCAAATGGTCACCGGCGGTGATCTTTCTGGGCATTGTCGCGGTGTTGATTTTGGCGGTGTTGGGGTTCTTCGCCTGGGTAAACTCTGACCCCATTCGTACATTGCGGATTGCCTTTGTCCCGCCGCATAGCTTTGCCGAAGAAACCCCCGCCGCCCCGCTCAATTATTCAACGCCCGAGGCGTGGTATCAACGCCCTAAAGACGAGGGCTTGGGTGAAGGTGGCATTGATGTCTTTTTCGTCCACCCCACCACATTGCTGGAGCGGTCGCGCTGGACCGACCCGCTGGACGACGAGGCGACGCTGGCGCGCACCGACCAACTGATCCTGCGCGGGCAAGCTTTGGCTTTTGCGCCTGATGACAGTTTTCGTCTGCATATCCCCCGCTACCGGCAAGCGACCTTTGGCGCCTTTCTGGATGAAAGCGGTGACGGCCTGAAGGCGATCATTCTTGCGTACGGCGATGTATTGCGCGCCTTTGATGCCTTTAAAGCGCGTATTGGCGACCGCCCCTTTGTTCTGGCCGGGCACAGCCAGGGCTCGATGCACCTGCTGGCGCTGCTGCGCGACCGGATCACCGCGCAAGGCCTACAAAACCAGATGCTGGCCGCCTATCTCGTCGGCTGGCCGGTGTCGGTCGAGGCCGACCTTGGTGCGCTGGAGGGCGTCGGTGCGTGCGCAAGCCCCACTGACCTGCACTGCGCCATCAGCTGGCAGACCTTCGGCCCTGACGGCGAGCCCAAATATGTCCTGGCGGCGTTTGGGGCGGTGCCCGGCCTTAGCGGTGCCAGCCGAGCCGGGACCCAAATGCTGTGCACCAACCCGCTGACATGGACCATGGACGGCACGGCATCCGCGGAGCAGCATGTGGGGGCCAAGCCCATCGACCCCGACAGCGAACGGCAACCGGATGATCTGACGGGCCTCTTTGCCCCCCGCTGCGGCGAGGACGGCATTTTATATCTGAGCCAAACACCGGGCATCGGCTGGCGCGATTATGTGCTGGCGGGGGAGAATTATCACCCCTATGACATCCATTTCTTTTTCAACAATATCCGCGCCAATGTCCGCCAGCGCATCTCAACCCTGCCCCCACAGCGATGAGCGCGGCGACGACACCCGCAAACCTGAAGGCGCAGCTCAAAACCGGGCAGCGCCTTTTGGGCTTTGACGTGGGCAGCAAAACCGTGGGCCTGGCGCTGTCAGATGCGCTGTTGATGACCGCCACCCCGCTGGAAACCCTGCGGCGCGGGCGGCGGTTTCGTGACGATGCGGAAAAGATCAAAGCGCTGATCGAGCGTGAAAATATCGGCGGCCTTGTGTACGGCTGGCCGGTGCACATGACAGGCGAAGAAAGCCCGCGCTGTCAGGCCACCCGCGCCTTTGCCGAAAATCTGGAAAAGGTGATTTCTCGCCCCTATCTGTTTTGGGACGAACGCATGTCCACCGCAGCGGTGGAGCGCACGCTGTTGGAGGCCGATACCTCGCGCCGCAAACGCGCCGAAGTGGTGGACAAACTGGCGGCCGCCTACATTTTGCAGGGGGCGCTGTATGCGCTGGGATAATTCTAGTGTTGTCGCACGGCGCGGCGAGCGCTATAGCGAAAGCCTATGAGCGAGGGG
>JASBSO010000153.1 GCA_030148905.1 Kordiimonadaceae bacterium
CACCACCGAGTATGTCTTATGGCTTTTGCACCTGCCCCGCCCCCCGGCTCATCATATGGCCCAATGGAGCCTTCGCCTATGAACACTGACGCCGCCGGGCCTGCTGGCGGCGGGCAGGCTGAGCTGATCAGCGATGCCACGATTGAGGATTTTGAAGCCAAGGTGCTGCGCGCGTCGATGGACCGCCCCGTGCTGGTGGATTTCTGGGCGGACTGGTGCGGCCCCTGCAAGCAGTTGATGCCCGCGCTGGAGACCGCCGTGCGCGAGGCGGGCGGCAAGGTGGCGCTGGTGAAGGTCAACGCCGACCAGAACCAGACCCTGTGCGCGCAGCTGCGGGTGCAAAGCCTGCCGACGGTGATGGCGTTTTTCCGCGGCCAGCCGATTGACGGCTTCCAGGGCGCGGTGCCCGCGTCGCACCTCAAGGCGTTTATCGACCGGCTATTGGATATGGTCCAGCAAATGGGTGGCGGTGCTGCTCCCGATGATCCGCTGGCGGCGGCGCTCGAACAGGCGGCCGCCTTGTTGGAGAACGGCGAGACCGACCAGGCCGAAGCGCTTTACGCCAAAATTGCCGAGGTCGCTCCCGACACCGGCGTGGCGCATGTGGCGCTGGCCGAGCTAGCGCTGGCGCGCGGCGATATCGCGGGTGTCGAAGCGCGGCTTGAAGCCCTGCCGCCCGAAGCGCTGGACGACAAAGACATCGCCGCCCGTGCGGGCCGCATCCGCACCGCGCTCAGCGTCCAGGCCGAGGGCAACGCCGACGCCGATTTCGCCGCGCTCGCCGCCCGCATCGAAGCCGACCCGAACGACCACGATGCCCATTTTGACCTGGCGCTCGGTTATCAGGGGCGGGGCGATTTGGCCGCCGCAGCCGAGGCGCTGTTGGCGTCGATCATGCGCGACCGCGACTGGCAAGATGGCAAGGCGCGCGAACAGCTGCTCAAGCTGTTTGACGCGGCAGGGCCCACCGACCCATTTACGCTGAAATACCGACGGCGATTGTCATCGCTGTTGTTCAGCTAGGTCTGTTATGTCGCCGATGTCGCTGCCCGATGTGATCCCCGTCTTTCCGCTGACGGGGGCGGTGTTGCTGCCCAGCTGCACGCTGCCGCTCAATATCTTTGAGCCGCGCTATTTGCAGATGGTGCGCGACGCAGCCGCCAGCCATAACATCATCGGCATGATCCAGCCCGAAGACCCAAGCGACGTGTCGAAAGCCCCCGCGCTTTACAGCGTCGGCGGGGCCGGGCGTATTGGCCGCATCAGCGAAACCGACGATGGTCGTCTGCTGATCAACCTTGAGGGGTTGTGCCGGTTCAAGGTCGCCGCTGAGTTAAGCGTCACCACGCCCTACCGGCAGGTGAACGCCGACTGGGCCCCTTATTTGAGCGACCTGCTGGACAACCCAGTGCATGAAACGGTGGACCGCGCTAGCCTGATGCGATCGCTTGAAGCGTTTCTGGACCGCCGGGCGCTCGATGCCGATATGGACGCGGTCAGCGAAGCCCCGGATGAGGCATTGGTCAATAGCCTGTCGATGATTTTACCGCTTGGTAGCGCAGAAAAACAGGCGCTTGTCGAAGCCCCAGACCTTGAAACCCGCGCCCAGACGCTTGTCGCCCTGATGGATATGGACGACGACGGCGACAGCGACGCCCTGCCCAACTGAAAGGCCGCCACGATGATCGACCATCGCTCTGACACCAGCCGCACCGACGAAGACACCGCCGCCGGGGCGACCGTGTCGCCCAAGCTGTTGGAACAGCTGGTCTGCCCGATCACGCTGCAAAATCTGGTCTATGACGCCAAACGGCAGGAATTGATCAGCGAGCGCGCGGGGCTCGCCTTCCCGATCCGGGACGGTATCCCCATTTTGGTCGAGGACGAGGCGCGCTCACTCGGTGATTGAGGCTGTCGTTTCTACACCGCTTGGATTGGCGGCAACATTTTCGTGCACGATACGCAAAATCACCGCTGTATCGTCGCGCAAATACCGGGCGGCAACGGCCTGAATTTCTTCGGCGGTGACCGCTTCATAACGCCCGCGTACCTCGGCATAGGTTTCAGCCTCGTCGGGTGCCAGATGCAACCGGTCGATCGCGCCGAGCCAGTAATTGTTGCGCTCCAGATTCGACTCAAACCGTTCCAGAATGGGCGTGCGCGCGCGGTCCAGTTCGTCGGCATTGACGCCGTTTTCGGTGATGTCGCGCACCACGTCGTCGATCACATCTTCCAGTTCGGCCAGCTTGTCGGGTTCGGCGTCAACGCTGATGGTAAACTGACCGTAGCCTGGAAACCGCGACGGCGCGTTGGACACGCCGGGGCTGTACGAGGCGCTCAATGCTTCGCGAATCTCCTCGCGCAGCCGGTCGGCGATCACCGCGTTCAAGAGCGCCAGTTGCGCCACGTCCTCGCGGTGCCAGCGGTCGGTGGTTGGCCAGTTGATCAGATAAAGCGCCTGATCCTCGGCGCCGCGGTGGGTCAGCACATGCTCGCCCGCATCCGGAAACCGCATGTCGCGGTGCGGCATGGCGGCCGGGGCAAAGGTGCGCGGCGGCAGCGCGCCCAGGGTTTCGGCCACCGCGCGGATGACCGCCACCTCGTCAAAGGTGCCCACCACCGCCACTTCGAGCGCGCTGTCGCGCAGCACCGGGGTCATATAGGCTTTGAGATCTTCTGCCGTCACCGCCGTCAGCGCCGCCTTGGCGGGCAGGGCATAGCGCGCGTCGCCGCTGCGCAAAATCGGATTGCCCTTAAAGCGCAGTACCTGCGAGGGCGTGGTATCGAGCGTTTCATACAAGGCATCCAAGCCCCGGCGGAACAGACCCAGCGCCTCACCGTGATAGCCGGGGTCGGTCAAAAACGCCGCCCACAGCTGCATTTGCAGTTCAAAATCATTGGGCACCACGCCCGCCGACATGGTGAACCGGTCGGTGCCGATACCGAGCCGCGCCGACGCCGTGCGCCCGGCCAGCAGGCGGTTGAGATCATCAAGCTTATGTTCACCCAATCCGCCATTAACAAAAACCGAACGGATCAGCGTGGCAAGCGGCGCGTCGTCCTGCGCCATGGCCTGAAGACCCCCGCCAAAGCTGAGCCGCGCCAAAATCGTGTTTTCGCGGAAGTCGGTCTGCTTCATCGTCAGCGCGACCCCGTTTTCAAAACGCACCAGCGTCGCGCCAAAGCGGTCGTCGGTGCCGCGCCACACCACTTTGCCGCGCGGGCCAAAATCGGTATAGGCAAAGGCGCTGTTGGTGATGGCGGGCGGCGCGTTGACCGCGACCTCGGTACTGGCCCGGTAGGCGGCCAGCAGGTCTTCGGCGGCGTCTTCGGTGCCGTCGCGCCCGCGCAAAAATAGCTTGGTCGGCGCGTCGGCGGCCCACAGGCCTTTGAAGATATCCGACAGGGTTTCCACCGTCAGGCCGTCGAGCGCGGCCTCAAAAATTTCGGCATTGCGCGCGGGGTGCGTGGGCACCGACCCTGCGGCATAATTGGCCACCAGCCACCCGGCGAGGCTGCGTGAGTGCCGTTTGGCCGCATTGGCAACCGACTGGGTAATGCCAACACGGCGATTGGCCGATTGTTCGGTAAATTCGGCGTCTTCAAAGCCGTAGCGCAGCGCCTTTCTCAGCGCCTGTTCGATGGCGGTGACGCCGCGGGTGATGGCCTCGGGTTCGGTCACCACGGTGAGCGTCGCAATATCGGCCAGATCCTGCTGGTTGCCGTAGCCAAAGCCGCCACCCAGAAAGGGCGGGTCTTCGCTGCGCACCAGCGAACGAAGCCGCCGGTTGAACATGCCCAGCGCAAAGGACCGCCGCATCATCGCCACGCGGGTCTCAAAGCTGTCGGTGGGCGCGGTGCCGCCGTCAATCTGATACAGCCCCACACGAGTGGGCAGCCCCTCGGACTGATAGGCATGGCTGGCAAAGCGCTGGTCTTCGACCGCGCCGCGCGGCGGTTTGTCCAGCGCCGGGCCTTCGGCCTGCCAGCCCTCGAACCGGGCGGCGATTTTCTCTGCCACCGCGTCCATATCCAGATCGCCGGTCACCACCAGCAGCACATTGTCGGGCCGGTAAGCACGCCGGTAGAGGCGTTTGAGCGTCTCCGCCGAAATGGTGTCGATCACCTCGCGCGTGCCGATGGGCAAACGGTTGGGCAGGCGCGTCCCCGCCAGCAAAAACATCAATTCTTCCTCGCCGGCCTCAGCCGCAGGCGACTGGCGGGCGCGGCGTTCGGACTGAATAATCCCGCGCTCGCGGTCGACCGCCTCGGGGTCAAACAGCAGATTACCCGCGACTTCACGCATGATATCCAGCGCCGCATCCACCACCTCGTCGCGGGTATCGGGCAAATCGAGCGTGTACACCGTGCGGTCGAAGCTGGTATAGGCGTTGGCGTCAGCGCCAAAGGCCAGACCAAGACGCTGCAGCATGCGCACCAGCTCGTCCTCGGCGATGTTTTCCGAGCCGTTAAAGGCCATATGCTCGATAAAATGCGCCGCGCCGCGCTCGTCCTCGGCTTCATCCAGCGAGCCGAAATCCACATAAAACTGGACAAAGGCTTCATTCGTTGGGCGGGCGTTTGCCATCAGCGCATAGCGCATGCCGTTTTCAAGCGTGCCGAATGTAATGCCGGGGTCGGGCTCCAAGCCGTCGCGCGCCAGCGGCCAGATTTTGTCGGACGCGCCAAGCGCAGGCGTCCAGAGAATGAGGCATAACAGAAGAAGCGCACGCATCATTCGGCCCCGCCGTAGCGCCCGTCCAG
>JASBSO010000163.1 GCA_030148905.1 Kordiimonadaceae bacterium
GGTACGCTGAAAAACCTGGCGCGGCTCTATTGGTATACGGTCGAGTTCGGCCTGATGCATACCGATGCGGGCATGCGGATTTACGGTGCGGGTATTCTGAGTTCAGCCACCGAAAGCCAGTTTTCGCTAGAGGATGCGTCGCCGAACCGCATTGATTTTGATCTGGAGCGGGTGATGCGCACCGATTACCGGATCGACGATTTTCAGCAGACCTATTTTGTCATCCCTGGTTTTCAGGAGTTGCTGGAAGAGACCTATGCGGATTTTGCCGCGCTCTACAAGCGCCTGACCGACGACACCACCAGCTATGCCGTCGATCAGATCGTGCCGGGCGACAGCGTTCCGCATACGGGCACGCAAGCCTATGCCAAGGCCGGTGGCCGTTTCGCCAAGAAAAGTGCGTAAAGCGGGTAAGCGAGCCAAACCTGTCGGTTAATCCTCACCGCGTTTGCCAGGGGCCGCGCTTGCGCCCGCCAATATCCCGCCGTCGATGGTGATCTCGCTGCCGGTGATATAGCGGCTTTCATCCGAGGCAAGGAACACCGCCGCATGCGCCACATCGTCCGGTGTGCCCAAATGCCCCATGGGGATGCCCGCCGCGACTACGTCTAGCGCGGCTTGACGGCTGGACGGGTCATCACCCAGCATCGCGTCCCACATGGGGGTCAGAATGGCAGCGGGATGCAGGCTGTTGCAGCGGATATGATAGCCCTGTTCGGCGGCATAAAGCGCAACCGATTTTGTGTGATTGCGGATGGCCGCTTTGGAGGCGGCATAGGCGGCTGCGCCCGGAATGCCCACCACGCCCGAGCGCGACGAGATGTTGATGATACTGCCGCCGCGGGCCTTCAGCAATCGCAGCGCTGTGCGGCAGCCAAGCGCGGTCCCGTCGGCATTCACCGCCATGACGCGCCGCCAGGCATCCAGGTGAAACTGTTCGGGGTCGTACGGGCCTTCGGTCTCTCCGAGCCCGGTGATACCCGCATTGTTGACGACAACTGTCAGCGGGAGGCGTTCCGCTGCAGCATAGTGTTCAAAGGCGGCCCAGTCGCCCTCAGCCGCGACATCAAGGTGGAAATAGAGCGCGTCCAGCGCGTCTGCGGTTTGCTGGCCCGCGTCGTCATCGATGTCAGAGACGATGACTTGCGCCCCCTCGCGGACAAAGGCTTCGGCGATGGCGGCGCCGATACCGCGGGCGGCACCGGTGATCAGCGCCGTGTGATGGTCTAAACGGGGCATGGCTGCCCTCCATGGTCAAGCAATAAGGATAGAGGAGTGCATGGCTCCCCATAAGTGAAGACTATCCAGATTTATTTGACCATTTTCGGGCAATCCTTCTGTGCCGATTTACTCAGCAGCCTGGTGCGAGGTCCGGGCGGCCGCCGCGCGGGCAATGATCTCTTCCGCCATTTCATTGGCTATCAAGCCGGTCGGTCGGTCTTCTGCCTCTGAGCGTTCAAAAATCTTTGTCAGCGTGTCGCCGATCCGACGTACCTTGGCGTCGCGGGCAGCCTCGTTCGGTGTTTCGCGGTAAACCTCGCTTTCGATCGAGATGATCCCACCCGCATTGATCACATAATCCGGGCAGTAGAGCACACCGCGGCGGCGCAGAATGGCGTCTTCATGGCCCTCGGTCTCTAACTGGTTGTTGGCGGCCCCAGCGACAATCTTGGCGCGGATATCGGGCAGGGTCTTGGGGTTCAAAACCGCACCCAAGGCACAAGGCGCAAAGACATCGCAGTCCACCGCATGAATAGCACCGGGCTCAACAACGCTCACGTCACCCATCGCCTTAACCGCGTCGATATTGCTGTCAACGATGTCGGCAATGGTCAATTTGGCACCGGCGTCCAAAAGGCGCTTGGCCAGATACTGGCCGACATGGCCAACGCCCTGAATCGCCACATGCACGCCGCTCAGGTCTGGCTTGCCAAGATGGAAATGGACGGCGGATTCGATACCAACAAACACACCCAGCGCGGTGTGCGGCGATGGGTCGCCGGTTGCGAATTCAACGCCCTCAAGGCCCGAAACATAGGGCGTTTCCTCGGCCGCGTGCTTCAGCATTTGCGGCGTCGTGCCGACATCTTCGGCGCAGTAATAGTTGCCGCTCAGGCGGTTGACCGCCCGGCCAAAGGCGCGCATCAACTCGGGCGTGCCCACAGTTTTGGGGTTGCCCATAATCACCGACTTGCCGCCGCCCAGCCGCAGGCCCGCCATGGCGTTTTTAAAGCTCATCCCGCGCGACAGGCGCAGCACGTCATAAACGGCATCTTGTTCGGCGCGGGTTTCTGCCACATCGGTAGGCGCACTGCGGTGCGAAGCCGCATAGTCCCAAAACCGGGTGCCGCCCGCAGCGGGGCCGAGTGCAGTGGAATGAATGGCAATAATTGCTTTCAAGCCGGTCTCGCGGTCGTGACAAAACACCACTTGTTCATGGTCGCGAAAACTTCGTGAATCGAAGACGGGCATGGGCTTATCCTTTATATCGCTGCGGCCGGACTATTCGGCGGCGACAGCGTGAACATCGGTGGTGCCGCCTTTGCCGTGCCACTGATCCAGCAGGGCTGCACGGCGTTCTGCGGTTTCATGCGCGTTGGCTTCCTTAACGGGACCAAAGCCGCGAATAGCATCGGGCAGGGTGGCAATTTCGACCGCCAGAGGCAGATTTTCAGCGGTCAATCCGCTTAAAATCGTCTCCATGTCGGCTTCATAGCTTTTGATCAGCCCGCGTTCCATCTTGCGCTCGGCTGTCATACCGAAAATGTCAAACGCGGTCCCGCGCAGACCCCTGAGCCCAGCCATCAGCTTGAGCGCGGTGAAGATCCAAGGGCCGAATTCGCGCTTTTTCGGGCGGCCGGTTGCCGGGTCTTTGCCGGGCAGTAGCGGCGGTGCCAAATTCAGCGACAGGCGCGGTTTGCCGTCAAAGGTCGCCTTCAGCTTTTCACGGAATTCAGGCGCGCTGTAGAGCCGCGCAACCTCATATTCGTCCTTATAGGCCAGCACTTTGGCATAATAGCGTGCGGCGGCCTCGGCCAGGTCTTCACTATTGGGGGCAACAGCTTTCTCGGCCTCGGCAACCCGGCGCACCAGCGCTTCATAACGGTTCGCAAGGCCGACATTTTGATAGGCCGTCAAATGCGCACGGCGACTGGCGATGATCTCTTCAAGGCTGGTTGGAAGGTCGGCACTGTCCATGCGCGAGCCCTTCAAAAGGGCCAGCACCGCATCAATGTCGTGCGCCGCCATCCGACCCCAGAAGAAGGTGCGCAAATTGGTCTCGATCGCCACACCGTTCAGGCGAATCGCCGCCTCGATCGACGCGTAGGTCAGCGGAATCAACCCTTTTTGCCAGGCGTAGCCCATCACAAAGGTATTGGTGGCAATCGAGTCGCCCATCAGGGCAGAGGCCAGTTCTTGGGCTGGGATACGGTGGCGTGCGTCTTCGCGGGTCAACTCGTCCAGCTGGCGCTGAACCGCACCTTGCTGGAAGTCGATATCCTTGTTGCGGACAAAATCGGCCACCGGTGTCAGGTGCGAATTGATCACCGCGGCTGTGCGGTCGGCGCGCATGATGTCCGATGCGTCTTTCCCGGCGGCGACGATGCTGTCGCACGCCAGAAGCGTGTGCGCGCGCCCGGTGACGATGCGCGGGCTTCTCAGCGTCTCTGGGCTTGCGGCAAGCCGCACATGGCTCAAGACCGCGCCGCCCTTTTGCGCAAGACCGGTCATATCGAGGACCGAACTGGCCTTGCCGTCCAGATGCGCGGCCATGCCCAGCACAGCACCCACGGTCAAAACGCCGGTCCCGCCAATGCCGGTGACAAGGATGTTGTAATCATCAAACTCGGCGTCAAAGTCGGGGATGGTTGGCTCGGGCAGGTCAGGTAGGCCCAGGCCTTCGACCGCGCCGACGCCAGCCTTGGACTTGCGCGGTGTGGCCCCGCGGACGGTTACGAAGGACGGGCAGAAGCCCTTCACACAGCTATAATCCTTGTTGCAGCTGGACTGGTTGATCTGCCGTTTGCGGCCAAATTCGGTCTCGAGTGGCTCAACCGACACACAGTTGGACTGCACCGAACAGTCGCCGCAACCCTCGCAGACGGCATCATTGATGAAGATGCGCTTGTCGGGGTCAGCCAGCTTGCCGCGCTTGCGGCGGCGGCGTTTTTCAGCGGCGCAGGTTTGGTCGTAAATGATCGCGGTCACGCCCTCGGTCTCGCGCATGTCTTCCTGCGTGGTCATCAACATCGACCGGTCGCGGACCGTAACGCCTTCGGGCAGTTTGATCAGGGCATAGTCCTGCGGCTTCTCGGACAGGATCACCACCTTTTTCACCCGCTCGGCCAGCAATTGCTCGGCAATTTGTGGAACGGTGAGTTGCCCCTCTGCCTCCTGACCGCCGGTCATGGCAACCGCATCATTATAAAGGATTTTATAGGTGATGTTCACACCCGCTGCGACCGATTGCCGGATCGCCAGCGAGCCCGAATGCGCATAGGTGCCGTCGCCCAGATTGGCAAACATATGCTTGCGCTTGGTAAAGGGGGCCTGGCCTACCCACGGTACACCTTCGCCACCCATTTGGGTGAAGGTCTCATTGTCGCGTTCCATGTGGATCGCCATGATATGACAGCCAATGCCCGCCATGGCGCGGCTGCCTTCGGGCACGCGGGTCGAACTGTTGTGCGGGCAGCCCGAACAGAAATACGGCACGCGGTTGATCGCAGGGGTGTAGCCTTCGACGCCGCGGCGGCGCTCAGAGAAATAGTCGAGCTTGGCCTGAATATCGTCGTTTTTGATCTGCTTGGACAAACGGCCCGCAATGACATGCGCGATCATACCGACATTGAGGTCGTTTTCGGGCGGCAATAGCCACTGATCGCGCTCGTCGTGCTTGCCCACCTGCGAAAACCTGCAGCGCTGGGCGGCCATGGGGCTGCCTGTGCCGCCAAGCTGGCGGGTAGGCCGGGATGTGGTG
>JASBSO010000211.1 GCA_030148905.1 Kordiimonadaceae bacterium
CCATGGGGCGGACATTTTCCTTCCAGTTATACAGCTGCCAGCGAAGCTGGTGCTCGATCATCTCGCGCTTTTCTTCGACGACCAGAACTTCATCCAGCCCCTCGCAGAAGTGGCGCACGCCCTCGGGCTCCAGCGGCCAGGGCATACCGACTTTATAGAGGCGCAGGCCAATGTCGGCGGCCACCTGCTCGTCGATGCCCAGTTCATAAAGCGCCTGGCGCACATCGCCGTAAGATTTGCCCGATGTGATGATGCCAAAGCGCGGGTTGGGGCTGTCGAAGATGATCTGGTCGATAGTATTGGCGCGGGCAAAGGCATGCGCGGCAAAGCCTTTGTAGCGCTGCAGGCGGTGGTCCATTTCGCGCCATACATCGGGCCAGCGAATATTCAGCCCGCCTTCGGGCATCTCAAAGTCGGTCGGCAGGATAATCGGGCGCTGCTCGCGCGCCAAATCAATGGTGCCCGATGTTTCCACCGTGTCGCCAACAGCCTTGAAGCCAACCCACGCGCCGGTAAAGCGGCTCATCGCGATACCAAGCAAGCCAAACTCAACAAATTCCTGCAGGTTGGCCGGGTAAAGCTCGGGCATGAAGGCGGTCATGAAATTATGATCGGACTGGTGCGGCAGTGTGGAGGATTTGGCCCCGTGGTCGTCGCCGGCAATTGCCAAAACGCCGCCATGCGGCATCGAGCCTGCGGCATTGGCGTGTTTGAACACATCCATCGAGCGGTCAACGCCCGGATTTTTGCCGTACCAGATGCCGAAGACACCGTCATAGTTCATCTCATCAGGGTGCAAGCCCAGCATCTGCGACCCCCAAACGGCGGTTGCACCCAGGTCTTCATTGAGGCCGGGCTCGAAATGAATGTGATGCTCTTCCAGCATCTTCGACTGACGCATCAGTTCCTGATCATAGCCACCAAGGGGAGACCCACGATAGCCCGAGATGAATCCGGCGGTGTTGAGCCCAGCCGCTTCGTCGCGCAACCGCTGAATAACGGGCAAGCGCACCAAGGCTTGAATACCGTTTAAGAAAACCCGGCCATCGCGCCGTGTATACTTGTCCTGAAGCGAAACGGTTGTGCTCATTTGTCTCTCCCTAACTCGGGTTGGTGCATGCACGTGGCACCACTTGGGAAAATACCCGAGAACCCATATGTGAATATGGCAAAAAAGATCAGAAATAGGGTTGCGAAATTCCGCCCGCCGCGAAATTTTCTATGCCTGCATAGCAAAGCATGTGAAATAATTCGCTATTGCTGGCGAAGGCTGCGCTTAAGCGGTCTCGTCAAACAATTCCCGCCCGATCAGCATCCGGCGTATTTCCGACGTGCCCGCGCCGATCTCAAACAGCTTGGCGTCGCGCCAATAGCGCCCGGTTGGGTATTCGTTGATATACCCGTTCCCGCCAAGCGCCTGAATGGCCTCGCCCGCCATCCATGTGGCTTTTTCTGCGGTGTATAAAATGAGCGCGGCGGCGTCTTTGCGGGTCACTTCGCCGCGGTCTGAGGCTTCGGCCACGGCATAGGCATAAGACCGGCACGCGCCCCACGTGGCATACATATCGGCCAGCTTGCCCTGCATCAACTGAAAGGTGCCGATGGGTTTGCCGAATTGTTCGCGCTCGTGAACATAAGGGATCACCGTGTCCAGGCACGCGCGCATGATACCGATGGGCCCGCCTGCCAGCACCAGGCGCTCATAATCCAAGCCCGACATTAGCACCGCGACGCCCTTGTTTTCTTCGCCCAAAATATTGTCATAGGGCACAAAACAATCTTCAAACACCAATTCGCAGGTGTTGGAGCCGCGCATGCCCAGCTTGTCGAGCTTTTGTGCCGTGCTGAACCCGGCAAAGTCTTTTTCAATGATAAAGGCGGTGATCCCGCGCGAGCCCCCGTCGGGGATGGTTTTGGCATAAACCACCAGGGTATCGGCGTCAGGGCCGTTGGTGATCCACATCTTGTTGCCGTTCAGAATAAACCCGTCATTCCGCTTTTCCGCCTTGAGCCGCATGCCGACAACGTCGGACCCGGCGCCGGGCTCGGACATGGCCAGCGCGCCCACCTTTTTGCCGCTGATCAGGTCGGGCAGATATTTGGCCTTTTGCTCGGCCGACCCGTTGATTGCCAATTGATTGACGCACAGATTGGAATGCGCCCCGTAAGACAGCGCAACCGCCGCCGACCCGCGGGCAATTTCCTCCATCGCAACCAGGTGGGCAAGATATCCCATCTCGGCGCCGCCGTCTGCTTCCTTCACCGTCAGGCCAAGCAAGCCCAGATCGCCGAATTTTTCCCACAGGTCGGCGGGAAACACATTGGCTTCGTCGATCTCGCCCGCGCGCGGCGTAATCTCGTCGGCGACAAAGCGGGCAACCGTGTCGCGCAGCAGGTCAATTTCTTCGGGATGGTTAAATTTCAGATGGGGAAATTCGGTCATGCGATTATCCGTCCTCGTTGTCTTCAATGAGGCAAAGCAGGGCGCCGTCAGCAACCTGCATACCCTCTTCGACATGGAGTTCTGTCACCTTGCCGTCGCGCGGCGAAGGGATGCGCTGCTCCATTTTCATGGCTTCCATCACCAGAAGCGCGTCGCCCTTGGCGACCGTCTGGCCCTGTTTGACACTGACGCTCAAAATCTTGCCAGGCATGGGGGCGGTGATAGCGCCCGGGCCGTCCGCAAGCGACACATCGACAGACCCGCGCGACCGGCGCTTGAGCCGGTGTGTGTGGCCGCCGTCAACCACTGTGACCTGGTCGTCGGACACATCACACCAAATTTGGCGCAGGATACCGTCAAATTCGACAACCAGCCGGTCGCCGTCCAGCGCGTCGATGCGGGCGTGAAAGCTTTGATCGTCAATGTGAATGTCGACAGCGGTACCTTTGGTGATACAGGTCACCGCAATCAGGCGGTCATCGGTGTCTTCAAAGTCCAGATGCTGCGCGGGTGGGGCGTTCAGCGTGAAGCCATCATTGATGCCGAAGGGCGATGTGTGGCTATGGGATAAGCGACGCGCGGTGATGGCCACCGCAGCCAGAGCATAGGGCGCGGTGTCCTTTGCGTCGGGCTTTGGCAACAGGTCCGCTGCATGCTCGGCCAGAAAACCGGTGCTGACGTCGCCGCTGCGAAAGGCGTTATGCCCGAGAATGCGAATCAGATAATCGCGGTTGGTGACGACGCCGCCAATGGGCGTATCCACCAACAGGGCCTGTAAGGCATCGATGGCGCTTTCGCGGTCTTCGCCCCAGGCAATAAATTTCCCGATCATGGGGTCATAGTGGATCGAGATTTCGTCGCCAGCCTGAACCCCGGAGTCGATGCGCTGATTGTCGCCGGAAACGCGGTAGGGGTCAAACAAAGACAAGAGGCCCGTTTGCGGGGCATAGTTGCGCGCGGGGTCTTCGGCATAGAGCCGCACCTCAACCGCATGGCCGGACATGGAGACATCGACATCGGCCTGAGCCATCGGTAGCGGCTGGCCTTCGGCGACGGCGATTTGCCAGGCGACAAGATCGGCTCCAACAATCATTTCTGTAACCGGATGTTCCACTTGAAGGCGCGTATTCATCTCCATGAAATAAAAGGAGAAGTCATCAGTTGATGCGTCGACGATAAATTCGACGGTCCCGGCACCGACATAGCCGATCGCCTTGGCGGCACGTACGGCGGCTTCACCCATTTTGCGTCGGGTTTCGGTGGTCATGCCCGGAGCCGGGGCTTCTTCCACAACCTTTTGGTGGCGGCGCTGCAGGGAACAATCCCGCTCCCACAGATGCACCGCCTCGCCGTGCTGGTCGCCAAAGACCTGAAATTCGATATGGCGCGGGCGGGAGATATATTTTTCAATCAGAACCTTGGGGTTGCCAAAGCTGGCCTTGCCCTCGCGCGCCGCGCTTTCAATCGCGTCGCCCAGCTCGTCTTCACGCTCGACAAGCCGCATGCCCTTGCCGCCGCCGCCAGCGACTGCCTTGATCAATACCGGCAGGCCGATTTTCATCGCTTCTGCCGACAGGGTTTCAACCGACTGATCGTCACCGTGGTAACCGGGCACAACCGGCACGCCGGCGTCTTCCATCAGGGCTTTGGCAGCCCCCTTCAGCGCCATCGCCTGCATCGCGGATGCGGGCGGACCAATGAAGATCAGGCCATCGTCGGCGCAGGCATCGGCAAAATCCGGGTTTTCGGACAAAAATCCATAGCCTGGATGAATGGCGTCAGCGCCGAGCGCTTTGGCGGCTGCGATAATTTTATCGCCGCGCAAATAGCTGTCCGCAGCCTGCGCCGGGCCAATCCGTGCGGCGCCGTCAGCAAGTTTGACATGCAGCGCATCCTCGTCGGCGTCGGAATATACCGCATAGGCGCGCAAGCCAAGGTCATGCGCGGTTCGGATCACCCGACAGGCGATTTCGCCGCGATTGGCAACAAGGATGGATTTGATCCGTGTGCTCATGTCTATCCGTCCTTGTCTGATTGCCAACTGGGGCGTCGTTTTTCGAGAAAGGCGCGGGTGCCTTCCTGGCCTTCGGCGGAGGCGCGGCGCTGCGCAATACGGCTGGCGGCATCGCTCAACAGCTCGCGGTCGATGGGGCGTCCGGCGAAGTCCAGCACCAGCGATTTGGCGTCACGAACGGCGGTCGGGCCAGCCTGGCACACCAGCATCGCCAGCTCATAAGCCTTGATGTGCGCCAGTTGCAGATCGTCATAATAGTCCTGAATCAGCCCAATGCGCCGGGCAATATCAGCCGTGAAGCGCTCCCCGGTTTGAAACAGCCTGCGCGCCCATCGGGCACCAATGGCTTCGATGACAAAAGGCGAGATGGTCGCCGGTGTGAGGCCTAGTCGCACCTCGGAGAAGGCAAAAAGCGCATCCTTGGCCGCCAGGGCAATATCAGCACAGGCGGTCAGGCCAACACCGCCGCCCATGGTCGGACCGTGCACAACAGCAATCACCGGCTTGGGGCAATTGCGGATCGACAGCAGCATATCGGCAAGGCCGCCCGCGTCGCGGGTGTTGGCGTCGTCGGCCTCGGTGCCGGTGGTTTTCATCCAGCTGATGTCGCCGCCTGCGCAAAAGCTTTGCCCCGAACCCGACAAAATCACGGCGCGAACGCTTGGGGTCTCGGCGGCTTCGGTAAAGGCCGCAAGCAATTTGGCGATCATCTCGGCATTCATGGCATTGCGGCGCTCGGGCCGGTTCAAACCAATGGTGCCAATCTCACCAGAAAAATCAGTGACGACAATGTCGCTGGTGTCGCTGCCGCTCATGGATACACTCCTACATCCGGAAGACGCCAAACCGGGTATCGTCAATTGGCGCATTGAGGCTGGCTTCGAGCGAAAGGCCGAGGATACGCCGCGTGGCCGCCGGGTCGATCACTCCGTCATCCCACAACCGCGCGCTGGCATAATAGGGGTGGCCCTGGCGTTCATACATCTCTTCAATCGGTGCCTTGAACGCCTGTTCGTCCGCGTCGCTCCAGCTTTCACCGCGCGCGTCCATACCGTCGCGTTTGACCGTGGCCAGCACATTGGCTGCTTGCGGCCCGCCCATAACGGAAATGCGCGCGTTCGGCCACATCCACAAAAATCTTGGGCTGTAGGCGCGCCCGCACATCCCGTAATTGCCAGCACCAAAACTGCCGCCAATCAGCGTGGTGATTTTGGGCACTTTGGCGCAGGCCACGGCGGTGACCATTTTGGCGCCGTCGCGAGCGATGCCGCCATTTTCATATTTCTGACCGACCATAAACCCGGTGATGTTTTGCAGGAACATCAACGGAATTTTCCGCTGCGCACACAGTTCGATAAAGTGCGCACCTTTCAGGGCACTTTCCGAAAACAGCACACCGTTATTGGCGACAATGCCAACCGGATGTCCGTAAAGATTGGCAAAGCCGGTGACCAGGGTTTCGCCGTAAAGTTTTTTGAATTCGTCAAAGCGGCTGCCGTCAAAGACGCGGGCAATGACCTCGCGCACATCATAGGGCTGCCGCGCATCGGCGGGGATGATCCCATATAATTCTTCGGGGTCGTAAAGCGGGTCTTCGCCGCCTGCCATTAGGTCCGGCGCAGGAGAGTTTTGATTAAGGTTTTCAACAATTTGCCGCGCCAAAGCGAGGGCATGCGGGTCGTCAACCGCCAGATGGTCCACAACGCCCGATGTGCGCGCATGCATGTCGCCGCCGCCCAGATCTTCTGCCGATACGCTCTCGCCCGTCGCGGCTTTCACCAGTGGCGGACCGCCCAAAAAGATGGTGCCTTGCTTTTGCACAATGATCGATTCGTCTGCCATTGCGGGGACATAGGCACCGCCCGCCGTACAGCTGCCCATCACCACGGCGATCTGCGGAATGCCCGCCGCCGACATATTGGCCTGATTGAAGAAAATCCGGCCAAAATGGTCGCGGTCCGGGAAAACGTCATCCTGATTGGGCAAATTGGCACCGCCGCTGTCGACCAGATAGATGCACGGCAGCCGGTTGGCGGCGGCAATTTCCTGGGCGCGCAGGTGCTTTTTGACCGTCAGCGGATAATAGGTCCCGCCTTTGACGGTGGCATCATTGCAGACCACCATGCACATGGTTCCGGCAACCCGGCCAATGCCCGCAATCACACCGGCGGCGGGCACGTCGTCATCATACACATCGTAGGCGGCCAGTTGGCCAATTTCCAAAAACGGACTACCAGGGTCCAAGAGGCGGGTCACACGGTCGCGTGGTAACAGCTTGCCGCGGGCAACATGCCGCTCGCGCGAGCGAGCAGGGCCGCCGTCGCGGATTTGGCTGATCAGGGCTTTCAAGGCGTCGGTAGACGCCCGCAAGGCCTCAGTGTTGGCACGAAATTCGGGGCTTGACCGATTTACGGTCGAGGTAATCACGCTCATTGCACACCTCGCACTTTATTGGGGTGCAAAGATTTATATCGATTTTCCGAGACAATCGGCGATAGGCGGCGTGCACCTATACCTCGCATAGACATAAAACTCACCTTTCCCTCAGCCGGGGTTATGACGAGCTTTCATAGAAGTTGCAAGCCTCTTTTGGCGAGGACGTTCGGCGTAAATTCCGCGTGAACAGCAGCAGAAAAAACATGACAAATCGGATTATAAGTCTATGGCTAACATTGAAATTCTTGTATGGACGCGTGAGTAGAGACACTGGTGTCAGGCATGGTGGCTTCGAACGTGGTCTCCCGGCACAAGGTGCCGGGCATTTGATAAGACAGAGGAAACTGAAATGACGATGGGACGTGCAATCCTGTTGCTGATCCTTGCGGCCATGTTTGGGCTGTCGGCATATTTTTATGTCAGCGGGACGGGCCATGACGAGCGGTCCGGCTTTGGCGGTCGGCGTGTCACCGTTGTTGCGGAGCCGGTCGGAATGCGCGAATTTGCCGATATTGTCGAAGCCATTGGCACCGTATCGGCACAAGAATCGGTGATGTTGCTGTCGGGCGTTTCGGACACGGTGAAAGCCATTCATTTCAGCGACGGGCAGATCGTCTTGAAGGGTGACCTTCTGGTCGAGCTTGAAGACGCCGAGGAAGAGGCGCAGCTTGAAGAAGCGCGCGCCAATCTGACCGAGGCACAACAGCAGTTTGAGCGTACCCAAGACCTCGCCTCGCGCGGCAGTGCAACGGCGTCCGACCTTGACGCCCAGCAACGCCGTTTGAACGAGGCCCGTTCGCGCCTGGCGGTTGCCGAGGCCCGCCTGAAGGACCGCAAGGTGCGCGCCCCCTTTGACGGCGTTTTGGGCCTGCGCGAGGTCAGCGAAGGCTCGTTCCTGACCCCGCAAACCGTCATTACCACTATCGACGCAGTTCAAAAAATGAACCTCGATTTTGACGTGCCGGAGCGCTTCCTTGCCACGCTGAAATCCGGCCTTCAGGTTGAGGCGCATGTGGAAGCCTTCCCCAGTCAGACCTTTCCCGGCATTGTTCGCACGGTCGACAGCCGGGTTGACCCGGCCACGCGACTGGTGACGGTTCGTGCCGAAATCAACAACGAAGACCTGCTGTTGCGCCCCGGGATGTTGATGATCGTGCGTCTGATTTCCAACCGCTGGCAGGGCTTGTCGGTGCCCGAAGAAGCGATTGTCCCCACCGGGGGTAAAACCTACGCCTTTGTCGTGCGCGACGGCGTATCCGAGCGTGTGGAGGTCAAGCTTGGCATCCGCCGCCCCGGCTATGTTGAGGTCACCGAGGGCCTGAGCGAGGGCGATCTGGTGGTGACCGAAGGCACCTTCCGCCTTGGCCGCGGCGAAACGCCGGTGCGCTTGCGCGGCGAGGATCAGGCGGGCACGAACGCAACCACCAGCGTGGGAGCAGGGTCATGATTTTATCGGATGTGTCGGTTAAGCGCCCGGTTTTTGCCACGGTGATCAGCCTGTTGCTGGTGGCCTTTGGCATGTTGTCCTTCTCGCAGCTTTCGGTGCGCGAACTGCCCGATGTTGACCCACCCGTCGTGTCGATCAACACGCCCTATATCGGGGCCAATGCAGCGATTGTCGAAACCCGCGTGACGCAAATTATCGAAAGCGCCATTGCCGGGATTTCGGGGATCAAAACCATTCAATCGTCGAGCCGCGACGGGCAGTCGGTGATCACCATCGAGTTCAACCTTGACCGCGATATTGACGCTGCCGCCAATGATGTGCGCGACCGGATCAGCCGTGTTTTGGCCAATTTGCCGGAAGAGGTCGACCCACCCGAGGTCGCCAAGGCCGACGATGAC
>JASBSO010000219.1 GCA_030148905.1 Kordiimonadaceae bacterium
TCGAGAACCAGCCCTTCGCCCGGCTTGCCGTAATGCAGGACATTCGGCGCATCGTGGAACACCTGACCCAGCCCGTGACCACAGAAATCACGCACCACCGAAAAACGCTCGCTTTCGGCATAGGACTGGATGGCATAGCCAATATCGCCAAGGGTTGCGCCCGGCTTAACGGCATTGATGCCGCGCCAAAGCGACTCATAGGTCACATCAACAAGACGCTGGGCCATCACCTTCGGTGTGCCGGCGATATACATGCGCGACGTATCGCCATACCAGCCATCAAGAATGACCGTGACATCGATATTGAGATTGTCGCCCTCGCGCAAAACCTTGTCCCCCGGTATGCCGTGGCAAATCACATGGTTGACCGACGTGCAAATCGACTTGGGAAAGCCTTTATAGTTGAGCGGCGCGGGCGTCGCCCCGTGATCAAGTATAAAATCATGGCAGAGCGTGTTAAGCGCTTCTGTCGTCACACCCGGCACCACATGCGGGGCTATAAAATCCAAAACCTCAGCGGCCAGGCGCCCGGCCTTGCGCATGCCGTCAAAGGCTTTGGCGTCGTGCAACTTGATATTGCCGTTGCGAAGATCGGGCGCGGTTGCGGCATTTTCGTACATAGGCGTCTGGTCATCCTTTTGTGCTGGTTGCCCCCGCATTTTGGGCGGCAACCATAAATCTTGCCTTCAATTATAGGCGTAACGCGCATGAAGGAACAGCTAATCACGAAATTTTTGATCGCGGCCCGGCGATATCACCCCGCGAGAGAGAGCGGAACCGGCCGACGAATAGCGATATGCGTTGGCGTCACGTCGCAGTCATAGGTCAGCACCTCAACGCCGCTGCGCGCAACCTCTACCAGCGCCTTGCCATAGGCCGGGTCGATGTCGGTGGCCGGGGCAAAGCGTACACAGTCCCCCCGGTTGATGAGGAAAAACAACACCGCGCGCTTGCCCGCCGCAGCCATATCGCGCAGCTCAAAAAGATGTTTCAGCCCGCGCGCCGTCACTGCGTCGGGAAAGCGGGCCTCGTCCCCCACCCGCAAGGTGACGTTTTTAATTTCCACATAAGTCTCAATCGGACCGTCCAGCAACAGGTCAATACGGCTGTTTTGGCCGTATTTGACCTCGCGCCGGATAGTATCAAAGTCTACAAGCTCGGGGATGGTGCGTGCGGCAATCGCCGCCTCCACAATGCGGTTGGGACGTGCGGTGTTGATGCCAACCAGATGCCCGTCTACCTCCACCAGCTCCCAGCGCCAATCGAGCTTGGCCTTGGGGTTGGTATTGGGCGACAGATACACCCGCGCGCCAGGCGCGGCACAGCCCAGCATCGAGCCCGAATTGGCGCAGTGCGCGGTGACAACCGAACCGTCCGCCAGTTCCACATCGGCCAAAAACCGTTTGTATCGTTTGATCAGGCGTGCCTCGACCAAGGGCTCGTCAAAGGTGATCACAGGGCCGGTCCTTGCTGAAAACAAAAGGGGAGGCCAAAGCCTCCCCTCGCATGTTTATCCCAAGGCGCTTAAAGGCCAAAGCGTTTGGTGAACCGCAAGCCAAATTCGCTGCGATCGTTCGACAGCACGATACCAACAAAGCCATGGAAGGTGTTGATCAACCGGCCCTGGTCATAGACGGTGTCAAAGATGTTTTCGCCATAAGCCTGCAGGTCCCAGCTGCCGTCTTCGCTGGTGTAGGTTACGTTGAAGCCGACAAGACTGCGGGCGTCGATCCGCTCGGCCTCGTTCAAGGTTGGCTGACCTTGCAGGCTGTCACGGAAGCTGTAATTCGCCTGCGCGCGGACAGTGCCGCCGTCGAGGTCAAATTCATAGCCGGTGTTGATGGCAATCGTCACCTCGGGCGACAGCGGCAAGGGCGCCCCTTCTTCCAAACCGATGGTGCCGGGCAGCAGGGAGGTGATTTCATTGTCGTTATAGCCAAAGGACGGATTGAGGAAGAACCCATCCGCCGTCACGCTGGCTTCCACCTCGATCCCGCGGGCACGCGCACCGCCGGCATTTTCGGTGATGGTGACAAAGCCGCCCGCTTGCGGGTCGGAAAATGGCAGGGCCAAATCGTCATATTCGGTCCAGAAGAACGAGGTCGAGATCGCCAGATATTCGTTGATGATCCCTTTGAAGCCGACCTCATAGTTGATCGCCGTGGTCTCATCGAACACATTAAACTGGTCCGGCCCGCCGAATGGACGCGGCGGGAAGCCGCCGGTTTGATAGCCGCGCTGGATCTGACCGTACACATTGAAATTTTCGGCAAGCGCATAGGTGACGTTGACGTCCCAAGTGACCTCGTCAAAATTGCCGCTTTCGCTATCGGGCACACCGCCAAAGGACGGGAAGAGCGCCACCGCGTCCTTTTCATCCTCGGAATAGCGTACACCACCGCCAATGGTCAGGTCTTCGGTGACCGCATAGCTGGCATTGGCATAAACCGCATAGCTTTCGGTTTCCTGCTCCAGGGTGAAAAAGTCGTTTGGCCCCGCAAGGTTAAACGGGTTGAAGGTGAACGGACCGGAGAAGTTTGAGCCTTCCTCGGTGAAATAATACACGCCCGCAACTACATCAAAGCCGCCAATCTGGCCGTTCAACTGCCATTCGAGCGAGAATTGATCAGCCTCGCCCTCTTCCGGAAATTCAGACAGGTTGAACGCGGTGATGTCATCATCGAGGCCGCCGGTATATTCGCTTTCGCGGTAACTGCCCAACACCTTGGTCGACCAGTTTTCATTGATCTCATAGTCCACCGTGACCGACACACCGAAGGTGGAGTTGGAGGTGGATTCGAGCCCCGCCACGGTCGAGGCCGAATCGTCGCGGAACGGCACATCATCATCCGACAGGAACGGCAGGCCAAAGCCCGGCACCGGACCGCCAATGATATCAATGGTATAGGGGGATTGGCCATTGTCACCCGACGTCCCGTCGATGGTCGCCAGAACGCTGAGTTTCTCGTTCACGTCCCACTGCAGGGCGGCGCGACCGAAAAATTCATTGATCTCGCCGATGCGCGCCTCGGGGTTGGCGATATTGATCGCGTCACCCACGCCGTTACGCGAGGTCCAGCCTCCCGTCACCGACAGGCCAACATTGTCAGCAAGCTTGGTGTTGCCGTAAAAATTGGCGGCCACCCGCTCGCGCGTGCCCAACTGCGCGGTAAACTGAAAGCCTTCTTCCTCGCCGGGTTTGCGGGTGACAATGTTCACCGCTCCGCCGAGGGTATTTCGGCCGTAAAGCGTGCCCTGCGGGCCGCGCAGCACTTCGACACGCTCGACATTGGCGAGGTTGAGGTTGTTGCCAAGCTGACGGCCAAGGTAAACACCGTCCAGATACACGCCGACACCCGGGTCGGTGGTGATCAGATGGTCGCCAGTGCCGATGCCGCGAATAAACACCGCCGCCTGCGCCGGGTTACCAACGCCAAAGCGCGTAACCGCGACGTTGGGCACATATTTACCCACATCTTCAACGGTGTTGACGCCGCGGTCGGTCAGAACCGCCGAATTGAACACCGTCAGGGCCGCAGGCGTTTCATAGACCGTTTCCTCGCGCTTGCGGGCGGAGGTGATCAAAATTTCTTCGACGTCCGTATCGTCCTGCGCGGCCAGGGGCGCGGTCACAGCGACCGCTGTAAACGCCACACTGCCCATCAAAAAAGACCGGACAGCACGCCCGGTATGCACCCATGCATTCATAAAAGCCTCCCATGAATGGCGTGCTGAGCACGCTTGTCTTGCCCCTTCTGTGAGGGTTGCGTGGGAGTCTGGCGAATCCTGACCGAAAAATCAAAAAAATGGCGTGTATGTTAACGGTGCAGAATTCTAGAAAACCTTCATATGTTGCATTTATGCTGCTAAAAACAGACATTTTGTTATAAAAAAGGCGGCGCTTGCGCACGCCGCCTAAACTTTTGATGGCTGGCGGGGCATGCCCCGCCAGATGGTTGAGCGCCTTAGAAGTTTGCGCCGAGCGATACGCCGATGATGCGCGGCTCGTTGACAAAGGCAGTGTTGTTATTGAAGTCGATAATGCCTTTGATGTTGTCCTCACCTGTGAGGTTGCGGGCAAAGGCGGCGACTTCATACTGGCCGTCATTCCAGCGGTAGCCGATGCGCAGGCCCAGCTCGAAGGTGCCGTTGGTGAAGAACTCTTCGGCCTCATAGAGGAAGAAGTTCGTCCGCCCCTGCAGCGCCCAGTCTGCCAGCAGGAAGATTTCTTCGCTGTCGCCAACCGGATAATGATAATCGATGGTGGCGTTTGCGGTCCATTCCGGCGCCTGCGGCAACGGGTTGCCGTCCACAATGGCAAACCCGTCAGCGGTCAGTTCGTCCAGCGGCGTACACTGCCCCGATCCACAGACCGGTACCAACAGGTCAGGGTCGTTGATCTGGGTGTTGTTCCACGCCAAACCGGCGGTGAAGGTCAGGTTTTCGTTCACCAGCCATTCGACATCGGTTTCAAAGCCAATGCCGACGACTTCCTCGATGCTGACCAGCTGCACGCTGTTGTCGATACCGCCAACGGCCGTCACCTGCTGGTCGGACACGTCGTAGTAATACACCGCGCCGTTCCAGCGGATGCGGTTGCCGAGGTTCGCCTTAAAGCCCGCTTCATAAGAGGTGATCACTTCTTCCGGTGCGGTGGTGGGCACACCAAAGAACGCCACATCGCGGCTTTGGATACTGGGGGCGCGGAAGCCTTCAGCAACGCGCGCGTAAATCGACAGGCTGTCGTCCAGAATATGGTTGATCGACACGTCCCAGCTGACCCGGTCGCCTTCGAGTTCGATGGTCGGCAATTGCGCGCCAAACGCACCCGAGAACGCATCTGCCGAGCGCTCATCATCGGTGTAGCGAATACCCCCGGTCAGTGCCGTGCTGTCGTTGATGTCATAGGTGAACTGACCAAAAACCGCCCAGGTCTGGTTTTCGTGGCGAACCGTTGAGTCCGGCACAAAGAACGGGCTGGTGCGGATGGTGAAATCGGAATCAAAATAGAAGAAGCCAACCTGATAGAAGAAGTTATCCGCGGCTTCATGCGCCAGGCGCACTTCCTGGGTAAACTGATCCAGATTATCGAGACCGTCCTGCGTTGTGGACTGGAACGGAATAAAGCCCGGGCCGGTCGGATTACCGCCGTCGATATCCCCAAGACTGAAACCCTCTGCCCCTTCATAAGCCGAGATGCTGGTCAGGCTGACGGTATCGGTGACATCCCACTCCAGGCGGATCGAGCCCCCATAAGTATCATATTCCTGCGGGTTGCCGTCTGTATCGCCAAAGAAAACGGTGTCGCGGTCGAAATTGTCATTCAACTCGTTCGAGCCGGTGTCGAGCACATTGGCACGGAACAGCGCCGACGTCCCGGTCAGGGTGCGGCCATGAATGTTCAAAAGCGCCGAGAAATCCTCGGTCAGGTCGAAATTGACCTGCAAGCGTGCCGCCAGTTCGTCAAAGCCGCCGGTGAAGCTGTTTTCACCGAGGAAATCATTGTCAACGAAATCCCCGCGGTGCTGGAAAATTGCCGAAAACCGTGCCTGGATCCCATCCGCCAACGCACCGCCCACGGCGCCCTCGGCACCAAAGGTTTCGCGCTCGCCCGCATTGATGCGGAAATAGCCTTCCAGTTCCTCGGTCGGTTTGCGGGTTTCAAACTTGACAATACCGGCCGGCGTGTTGCGGCCAAAGAGCGTACCCTGCGGGCCGCGCAGCACTTCCACGCGCTCCACGTCGAAAACCGGGAAGCTTTTCAGAATCACATTTTCCTGCACGATTTCATCAAAGATGATCGAAACCGGCTGCGATGCGGCCAGGTCAAAGTCGGTATTCCCAAGGCCGCGAATATAAAAGCGCGGACCCACCCGGCCATTGGACGATTCTGCGTTCAAGCCAGGAACGCGCGACGACAACAACCGGATGTCTTCACCGCCAGCGGCAAAGTTTTGCAGGCTTTCGCCCGCGATGGCCGAGATGGAAATAGCGACTTCGTCAAACGATTGTTCGCGTTTGTTTGCGGTCACAACGATTTCTTCAAAACCGAAGGACTCGCTGTCCTGATCTTGCGCGGCCAGTGCCGGTGCGACCGCCAACAGCGATACACCCGCCCCAAAACGAACAGCCATGCCGAGGGTTTTTGTCATGGAGTGGTTCCTCCCAATTTACTTTTGAACCGGATCAAGGGTTTCTTGCGCCCCAATGCGTGCTGCACACCCATAGAATGAAACTATTCTTACGCTCTATGCCGATTCTTGGTGCAATGCACCCGCAAACGCTCATGTCGCACGCGCATGTGGACAACATGCACGCACACACGCGGCATTTCTGCAACAGTGTATTGGGCTTAAGTTAGATCAGGCGGCTATGATGCCCGGCATCCACCGTCAGCGCCGCCCCGGTGGTAAAGGTCGAGCGCGGTGAGGCAAACATCAAAAACGCAGTGTCCAATTCCTCAAGACGGCCAGCGCGTTTGGCGGGGGTGCGCTTCAGCATATCCTCGCCCGCCGACCCTTCCAGAAAGTCCTGGTTGATTTCGGTGACGAAATATCCAGGGCAAATGGCATTGACCCGCACGCCAAAGCGCTGAAATTCGAGCGCCATAGACCGTGTCATTTGAATGACAGCCGCCTTTGATGTGGCATAGCTGGTTTGCATGGGCGCAACACCAAGCCCCAAAATCGACGCGGTGTTGATGATCGACCCGGGCTTGCCCGCGTCCTGCAAGTGCCGTGCGGCCGTATTGGCCACGCGCCATGCGCCCTTCAGGTTGGTGTTCATGACGGCATCAAAGTCGTCTTCGGCCTCCTCCAGCGCCCAGGCCACCCGCGCAATGCCCGCATTGTTGGCAATGATCGTCGGCACACCGACAGCCCCGATCGCTTCGTCAAAGCCTTTGGTGACGCTGGCGGTGCGGGTGACGTCCATGGCAACCGCATGGGCAGTGCGCCCGGTCTCGTCGGCGATTTGGGCGGCAAGGTCGGTAATCCGGTCGGTGCGCCGTGCGGCCAGCACCACATCGGCCCCGGCGCGGGCGAACACCCCCGCTATGTGCGCACCGATGCCGCTGGATGCGCCGGTGATCAGGGCAACTTGTCCCTCCAGCGAGAACATCCTATTCAAAAACTCAGACGAATTGGTCATGCCTTTGCCTTTTCTGCGTCATAGGCGGCAAAGCTGCTGCCCGCTTTGGCCAGGCTTTCAATCAGGGGGGACACGGCCCAGTTTTGCGGCGTTTTACCGGCCAGGTCTTTCAGGCGGTCCAGCACCCAATCCAGCCCCTTTGCATCGGCCCAGTGCATCGGGCCGCCCTGATGCGCCGGGAAGCCGTATCCATTGACATAGACCACATCAATATCGCTGGCCCGAAGTGCGATGCCCTCGTCCAGAATCTGCGCGCCTTCATTCACCAGCGCCAGCATACAGCGCTCGACAATTTCGTCGGCGCCGATGCTGCGGCGGGTGATCTGTGCGGTCTCTGCCGCACGCTCGATAATCGCATCCACCTCGGGGTCGGGGATGGGGCGTCGATTGCCGGGCTCGTAGAGGTAAATCCCCTTGCCGGTTTTTTGCCCCTTGCGCCCGGCTTCAACCAGCTCGTCGACCCAGTCATAGGCGCGGGTGTCGTAATTGGCGCGGCCAACCGACTGGCGGGTCATATAGCCGATATCAAGGCCGGCAAGGTCGCCCACGGCCAGCGGCCCCATCGCCATGCCAAAGCTGGTGAGCGCGGCGTCAACATCCTGCGGGGCAGCGCCTTCCACCACCATTAAATTGGCTTCGCGGCCATACCCACGCAGCATCCGATTGCCGATAAAGCCGTGGCAATTCCCTGATACCACACCAATTTTCGAGATGCGCTTGGCAAGGTCGATCGATGTTGCCAGCACATCGGGCGCGGTGGCCTTACCGCGGACAATTTCCAACAACCGCATCACATTGGCGGGCGAAAAGAAATGCAGCCCGATCACATCCGACGGACGACTGGTCGATGCCGCGATGTCATCAATATCCAGATAAGACGTATTGGACGCCAGAATAGCGCCCGCGCGCGCGACTTTGTCCAGCTTTCCAAAGACCTCTTTTTTCACATCCATGCGCTCAAAAACTGCCTCGATGATCAGGTCGCACGCGCTGAGATCAGCATAGTCCAGTGTGCCAGTGATCCGCTCCATCCGGTCTTCGACGTCGTCGGCGGTCATCCGGCCCTTTGCAGCCGAGGCGTCATAATTTTTGCGGATCGTCGCCAGCCCTTTGTCCAGCGCGTCGGCGTTCATCTCCAACAGCATCACCTTCAGCCCGCCATTGGCGCAGGCCATTGCGATCCCGCCGCCCATGGTCCCCGCGCCGATTACACCCACTCGGGTCACATCACGGCGCGGTGTGTCTTTGCTGATCCCCGGCACGCGGGCAACCTGCCGTTCGGCAAAGAAATAATGGCGCAGGGCAGCCGACTGTGGGTTGGCCATGCAGTCCTGAAACAATGCGCGCTCGGTTTTCAGCCCATCCTCAAGCGGTAAGTCAAGCGCCGCCTCAACGCATTTGATGATTTGGGTGGGGGCAAACTGCCCGCGCATACGCTTGGCGGCGTTGGACTTGGCGGCGGCAATCGCGTCGTCGGCACCGGCCTTGTCAACCGGGATATCGCCTGTCGGTCGCAGCGGCGCCGTTCGCGCCAGCGTTTTGCTGGCTTCCAGCAGATCGTCCTCAGTGATTTGGTCAATCACTCCCCATTTGGCGGCTTCAAGCGCCGCGACATGGCGGCCCGACAGCATCGCATCCAGGGCGTTTGCCACCCCGGCAAGGCGCGGCAGGCGCTGCGTCCCGCCCGCACCGGGCAGCAGACCAAGCTTGACCTCGGGCAAGCCGATTTTGGCCGACGCCACCGCCACGCGGGCATGGCATCCCAGCGCCACCTCAAGCCCGCCACCAAGCGCGGTGCCGTGGATGGCGGCCACAACGGGCTTTGCCAGTCGTTCATACCGGGTCACAACCTCGGGCAGGTGCGGGGCTTGCGGGGGTTTGCCAAATTCGCGGATGTCGGCCCCGGCCATGAAGGTCCGCCCGGCGCAGATCAGCACCCCGGCCTTCAGGCCGTCGTCCGCCTCTAATGTGTCAGCAGCCTCCATCAGGCCCTGGCGCACCGCGTGGCTGAGGGCATTGACCGGTGGATTGTTGACCATGATGATCAACAGGTCGCCGTCGCGACTGGTGCTTACCGCCTGGGTCATTGGTCTCTCCCCGCTTGTGGTGCTTAGCTTGTAAAGGCCTGAATGCCGGTAATTCCGCGCCCCAAAATCAAGGCATGAACGTCATGCGTACCTTCATAGGTGTTGACCGCCTCGAGGTTCATGGCATGGCGGATGACGTGGTATTCGTCCGACACGCCGTTGCCGCCGTGCATGTCGCGGGCGATGCGGGCGATATCGAGCGCCTTGCCGCAATTGTTGCGCTTGACGATGCTGACCATCTCGGGCGCGAACCGGTCCTCGTCGATCAAGCGCCCAACGCGTAGTGCTGACTGCAAGCCCATGGCGATATCGGTTTGCATATTGGCGAGCTTGAGCTGGATCAGCTGATTGGCGGCCAGGGGTCGGCCAAACTGCTTGCGCTCGAGCGTGTAGGTGCGCGCCGCCTCCATACAAAATTCGGCCGCCCCCATCGCCCCCCAGGCGATACCGTATCGCGCCCGGTTGAGGCAGCCAAAGGGCCCGCCCAGCCCCTCGGCGTTGGGCAGCAAATTCTCCTCGGGGACAAACACCTGATCCATCACGATTTCACCGGTGATCGAAGCACGCAGCGAAAACTTGCCTTCAATTTTCGGGGCAGACAGGCCCTTCATCCCTTTTTCAAGAATAAAGCCGCGAATACGTCCACCGTGTTCGGCCGATTTGGCCCATACCACAAAGACATCGGCGATGGGGCTGTTGGTGATCCACATTTTGGCCCCGGTCAGCGCGTAGCCGCCGTCAACCTTTTCGGCGCGGGTGACCATCGCCCCCGCGTCCGAGCCGTGGTCAGGCTCAGTGAGGCCAAAACACCCCACCCACTCGCCCGAGGCCAGTTTGGGCAGGTATTTCATCCGTTGCTCTTCAGAGCCGTAGGCGTAAATCGGGAACATCACCAAGGAAGACTGCACACTCATCGCCGAACGATAGCCCGAATCCACTCGCTCGACCTCGCGGGCCACAAGGCCGTAGGTCACATAATTCGCGCCCACACCGCCATATTGCTCGGGCACGGTCACGCCCAAGAGGCCCAATTCGCCAAATTCATGCACAATATCGCGGTCAAAGCGTTCGTGCCGGTTGGCGTCGAGGATGCGCGGCATCAATTTGTCCTGACAGTGCCGCCGTGCGGTATCGCGCACCAGGCGTTCGTCTTCCGCCAGTTGACTTTCCAGATCAAAAGGGTCCTGCCAGTCAAAGGCAACCAGACCGCGTTTGTAATTCATGCTCATGATACATCCTCCGCGTTGGGCCCGGCACAGTGGACCGAATTGGCGGCTGCGATCAAGTCAAACCGGATGGTAGGAGACGATATTTCTCACCTTTTCATTGCAAGTCACGCATCAGCCGCTAGGCTCTGCCGCCACATTGAAACGGCTATATTGTCTTAAGGAGTTTACTGCCAATGCCTATCGGATTTGATGGACGGGTTGTCATAGTTACCGGCGCTGGCGGGGGCCTTGGCCGCAGCCACGCGCTCGAATTTGCCCGCCGGGGTGCCAAAGTGGTCGTCAATGACCTGGGCGGCTCGGTGGATGGGTCAGGCGGGTCTTCCGATGCGGCCAATGCGGTTGTCGATGAAATCCGCGCGGCGGGCGGCACTGCGATCGCCAATGGTGCCTCGGTTGCTGACCGCGACGGCGTGGCTGGTCTTGTTAAACAAACCATGGATGAATTTGGCCGCATTGATGTGCTCGTGAACAATGCCGGTATCCTGCGCGACAAGGCATTTCACAATATGTCGCTTGATGATCTGGACCTGGTGATTGATGTGCATTTGCGCGGTGCGGCCTATTGCAGCCATGCGGTTTGGCCGATCATGCGCGAACAAAATTACGGGCGGATTATCATGACCTCGTCCTCCACCGGGCTTTACGGCAATTTCGGACAGGTGAATTACGGCGGTGCCAAGCTGGGTCAGGCGGGCCTGATGAACACGATGAAAATCGAAGGGCATAAATACAATATCCGCGTCAATTCGCTGGTACCGATCGCCGCCACGCGCATGACGGAAGGGCTGTTTCCGCCCGAAGTGTTCGACATGTTCGTCCCCGAACACGTCACCCCGGCGGTGATTTTCATGGCCAGCGAAGACGCCCCTACGGGCGAGATTATCTGCGCAGGCGGCGGGCATTTTGCCAAGGCGCATATCGTTGAAACCAAAGGCGTAACGGTGGGCCTGGAAGCCCCCGCCGAAGCGATCGCAGACGCCTGGGCAGATATTCGCGACACCAGCGAGCAAGCTCCCTTCAACGCGGGCGGCGAGCAAAGCCAAAAATTTGCAGCGGCCGCCTATACGCTGCATCAGGCCAGTAAATAACGCCGTTCAGCGCCGACCTAAGCCGCGATTTTTGAGCGGAACCACTTGGTGATAATCGCCTTGAAGCCCTTCTGAACCGGAAGGGCTTCATGCTCGGTGTTCGGGTTCACTTCGCCGTTGTTATAGAGATTATTCCAGATGATCGCGGTGCCCGCTTTGGGCTGGAAGTCGCGGTGCAGGTGCACAAACCGCGTGCCCCCGCCCGCCTTGGTGGTGTTGAGATAGATCATGAAGGTATAGGTGCGCTGGCCGCGCTTGGGGCCATCATAATTGGTCAGGTCATCGCCGACGAAATAATCATGGTGCTGCTTGTAATACTCGCCCACATCATAATATTGCGCCTGTGTGGCCTCAGCGAGGCGCGCAGACAGCCCGAGCGCCTTGGCGATCCTCAAATCGATTTTGCGCAAAAACAGGTCGTGAAGATTGCCCAGGTCGCAGCTTTTGCTGGTGCGGTAGCTGGTGCCAACCTCGTCCTGGCGCACCACCGTTGACGGGCGCAAATGCGGGCGCATCGCTTCGATAATTTTGGCGCATTCGTCTTTGGTCAGAAAGTTTTTGTGGACATAAATCTCAGCCTTGTCGGTATTGACCCGCTCCGCCGGAGACAGATCGATATGGCTGCGCACCTGAAAGGGATTGACCTGTTCATCGCCGCCCAGAAACTGGGTCGCTTTGGCGTGTTGTATCGCGTCGGTAATCACCGGATTATCAAAGCCGCGCTCGCGCATGGTTTCGGCGATCCGCGTTTCTTCCACACCCAGAATCAAGTTTTCCTGTATCCAGCTAATCCATTCTGGTCCGGCCTGCATCGCTTCCCCCCTGTTCGCTCATCCGGTTTTGGGCCCCACTGCCTTTATCGGGCGTTCGCATGCCAAGCTCAAGACAAATCCCGCCCCGGCTTCGCGGCGATCAGGCCACCCTCCTTCGTGCCGCGGTTACGCGGTCTAACGCCGCGCATATCACAACTGCGCGACCACTTGCGCGACTGTGCCGGTTTTGATTGACACATATCGAATATTAAAATATGCAAATTTCTGAATATATGAATATTCAAAGCTATAAATCTTAGAAACTGCCTTGGGAAAGCTATATGCCGAACCGCATGCTTGTCGCAAAAGAACTGGCCGACATCTTCAAGCTGATTGCGCACCCTGACCGTGTGCGCCTGATCGAAGAACTGCGGCAGGAAGAAAAGGACGTCAATACGCTGTGTTCTTCGCTTGACCTGCCAGGCCCGCGCGTATCGCAGCATCTTAGCCTTTTGCGCGCGCACCGGCTTGTGGAAGAGCGCCGCGACGGACGGCACCACTATTATAGCCTTGTCCAACCAGAGATTGCCGAATGGATTGTTGAAGGCCTCACCTTTCTTGAAGGACGCCTTACCAGCCTCGGCGAACACAGTATCGAAGACGCCCGACGCCTATGGTCGGGCGGTGCCGCCGAATAACACGAACCTCATATGTGAGACGGGGACCCAGATCATGCCAAAATTTGCTGCCGGAGTGGTGAAATTTCAAAACGAAGTTTTTCCTGCCAAAAAAGACTTGTTTGAACAGCTAAGCCAGGGCCAGGAGCCCGAGGCTTTGTTTATCACTTGCTCTGACTCGCGGATTGAAACCGCCATGATCACCCAAACAGCCCCAGGCGATTTGTTTATTGTGCGCAACGCGGGCAATATCGTGCCGCCGCACACCAATCATACCGGCGGGACAACGGCATCGATCGAGTTTGCCATCAATGGCCTCAAGGTGCCGCACATTGTTATCTGCGGCCATACCGAATGCGGAGCCATGAAGGGCGCACTGAACCCCGAGGGGCTCGATAGCCTGCCGCATATCAAAGAATGGCTTGGCTATTCCAAGGCCGCAGTTGATGTGGTGGAAAGCGCCGCCGCCAAGGACCCCAAGACCGACAAAATCGATATGCTGCTGGAGCAAAATGTCATCTTGCAATTGCAGCATCTGCGCACCCACCCCAGTGTGGCCGTTGCGCTGGCTGAAGGTGCCGTTCAACTGCACGGCTGGATTTACGACATCAAAACCGGCGCGGTGCGCGCCTATGATGAAGACGCAGGGAAATTTGTTCCCTTCGAGACTGCGTATGCCGAGCGTATCAAAGAACTGATCGGCGACAGCGGCTGCAGCGCTGCATAACAGTGGTGCGAAAGCAGCACGGATAGGACCAAAGCGATGAAAAAGATATTCGACACCTCCAACCTTCGCGGCGACATTTATGGCGGCCTGACCGCTGGTATTGTTGCGCTTCCTCTGGCGCTGGCATTTGGCGAAGCCTCTGGTGCCGGGCCGATTGCGGGCCTTTGGGGTGCGATTATCGTTGGGTTTTTTGCCGCCCTCTTTGGCGGCACCGGCTCGCAGGTCACAGGCCCGACCGGGCCAATGGTGGTGGTCTTTGCCGGGGTGTATGCCTCTCTGGACGGCAACCCGGAGCTGGTCTTTGCCGCGGTTGTCCTGGCGGGACTGCTGCAAATTGCCTTTGGGATTTTCAAGCTGGGGCAATATATCCGGCTGGTACCCTATCCTGTGGTGTCGGGCTTTATGAGCGGCATCGGCGTGATTATCATTGCGCTGCAAGTGTCGCGGCTATTTGGGCACGAACCCGACGGCGGCGGCACCATTCCGGCGCTTTCGGCGATCCCGGGGGCGGTGATTGACCCCAATGTGAATGCATTGCTGATTGGCCTTGTCAGCTTGGCGATCATTTTTACCTGGCCGAAAAGCCTGGGCAAATGGATCCCCTCACCGCTGATGGCCCTCATCGTGGGGACGTTTATGGCGTCTCTTCTTGGCGGCGTGCCGATCCTGGGTGATATTCCGGTTGGCCTGCCATCCTTTGTGGTACCGGAATTTACCCAAAGCAGTTTCGCCAGTGTTCTGGAGGCCGCATTTATTCTTGCGATCCTGGGCGCGATTGACAGTTTGTTGACCTCGCTTGTCGCCGACAATATGACCCGCACACGCCACAACAGCGATCAGGAATTGCTGGGCCAAGGCATCGGCAACACCATTGCCGGGTTCTTTGGTGCCATCCCCAGCGCGGGCGCAACCATGCGGACTGTCATCAATATTCGTACCGGTGGTCAAACCAAGATCTCTGGGATGCTGCACTCTGTTTTGCTGCTTTCGGTGGTGATTAGTCTCGCCCCTCTGGCGGCGCAAATCCCGCATGCTGCCCTTGCCGGTATTCTGATCAAGGTTGGCTATGACATTGTGGATGTGTCCTATCTGCGCAACGCGCACCGCGGCCCGCGATGGGATTTGGTGTTGATGGCGCTGGTGCTAGGCCTGACAGTCTTTGTCGACTTGATCACGGCGGTGGCCACCGGTGTCGTGCTGGCGGCGCTTGGTTTTGTCAAAAAAATCGCCGACGATCAGTTGAAAGACTTCCGTATCGGTGCCCCAAGCCCGATCTCTGCCGAAGAGGAAGACATCCTGGCCAAGTTCAAAAACCAGATCACGGTGTTTGAATTTGGCGGCCCGCTAAGCTTTGGCGCGGCGGCCGATGTGGGGCATACCGTGCGCGAGCGCGTGCGCGAACACACCGAAGCCATCGTGCTGGATTTCAGCCGTGTGCCCTTCATCGATGTGTCCGCTGCCCGCGCGGTGGAAACCATTGCCTGCGATGCACGCCGCGTACACAAATCGGTCTATACCTGCGGCATGAATGACGATGTCGCAAGCGACCTTGCCGGCCTGAACGCAGACCACTGTTTCAGCGCTGGAACCCAGTTCAAAACCCGCATCGAAGCCTTGCGCGCTGCCGCGCAAGAAATTGGCAGCGCCGGTGGCCCCGACGCCGATCCAACCCCTGTTGCCGCCACCTAGTACAGCCCGGCGGCAACCCCCTGAGCCCGGCGTCCCCCCAACGCCGGGCTTTTTTTATGGATTTCCCGCAACAAAACCCTAAGCTCACCGGCCTGAGGCCGTTTGCATTGGAGGGGAAGAGACCATGCGTTATCTCTTGATTGTGTTTGTCACCATGTGTGCGCTGAGCGTGCAAGCCACTGCACAAGGGGGCACGCACCCGTTTTCCGCGCTGAAAGCACGTCTGATCGGGCCGTCTTACACCTCTGGCCGTATTTCCGACTTCGCCTTTCACCCAACCCAGCGGGAGATTTTTTATCTTGCCACCGCATCCGGCGGCGTGTGGAAAACCGACAATAACGGCATCACCTGGCAGCCAATTTTCGACCGTGAAGCCTCCTTTGCGACGGGCGTGATCGAAATGGACCCAAACGACCCGCTGACGCTGTGGGTCGGGACCGGCGAAAACAATGCCCAACGCAGTGTCGCCTACGGTGACGGTATTTACCGGTCGCAGGACGGCGGCAAAAGCTGGAAAAATATGGGGCTGAAAAACAGCAACCATATCTCGCAAATCTGGATCAACCCCGCCGACAGCAACCACATCCGTGTTGCGGCCCAAGGCTCGCTTTGGCAGTCGGACGAAGACCGCGGTCTCTTTGAAAGCACCGACGGTGGTGCGACCTGGACCAAAACGCTTTATGTCGACGAGCACACTGGCATCAATGAATTTGTCGTCCACCCCGATAACCCCAACCGGATCGTTGCCAGCAGCTATCAGCGCCGCCGCCATGTGTGGACATTGATCAATGGCGGCCCCGGCAGTGGCATCCACATCACCGAAGACGGCGGCAAAAGCTGGACCCGTGTTTCGTCCGCCCTGCCCAAGGATCATATGGGGCGGATCGGCCTTGCCATGGCCCCATCCGAGCCAAACCGCATCTATGCCATTATCGAAGGCCAGCGCCACGAACAGGGCGTCTATATGACAACCGATTTTGGCCGCAACTGGGCCAAGCGTTCGGGCCATATCAGCACCAGCCCGCAATATTATAATGAACTTGTCGTTGACCCGAAAAACCCTGACCGGGTGTATTCGCTGGATACCTTTACGTCCGTGTCGGACGATGCGGGCAAAAGCTTTAAGCGCCTGTCCACCACCGGGCGGCACGTCGATGACCACGCGCTCTGGATCGACCCGGACAACACCGACCATCTGTTTATCGGCGGCGACGGCGGCGTGTATGAAAGCTGGGACCGCGGCACCACGTGGCGACATTTTGAAAATCTGCCGATTGTGCAGTTCTACCGCATCACCCCCGACAATGCCGAGCCCTTCTACAATGTCTGCGGCGGCACGCAGGACAACAATTCGCAGTGCGGCCCGTCGCGCACCACCTATATGCACGGCATCGCCAATTCCGACTGGCGGATCATTCTGGGCGGTGACGGTTATGAAGCGGTGTCCGACCCAGAAGACCCCAATATTGTCTACACGCAATTTCAATATGGTGGGTTGGCGCGCTATGACTGGCGCACACAGGAGCGGGTCTATATCGCCCCGGTCGCACCCAAGGGCGAGACCACCTATAAATACAATTGGAACACGCCCATCATCATTTCGCCGCACAGCCGCACCCGGCTGTATTACGGCGGGGAAAAGCTGCTGCGCTCTGACGACCGCGGCAACAGCTGGACCGTGGTCAGCCCCGATCTGACCCGCGGCGTTGACCGCGACTCGCTTGAGGTGATGGGCCGCGTCTGGTCGGTTGACAGCATCGCCAAAAATGCCAGCACCTCGATCTACGGCTCGCTGATCGGCATTTCAGAAAGTGCGCTTGTGGAAGGGCTGATCATGGTCGGCACCGATGACGGTGTCATTTCGGTCACTGAGGACGGCGGCGACACCTGGCGCCGGGTTGAAACCGTGCGCGGCGTGCCCGAGATGACCTATGTGTCCGACATCGTCACCTCGCTGCACAGCGCCGATGTGGCTTATGCCACCTTCGACAATCACAAGCGCGGCGATTACAAGCCCTATGTCTACCGGTCCGACAATCGCGGCAAAAGCTGGAAATCGATTACCGGCAACCTGCCCGAACGCGGCAGCGTACACACCATCGTCGAAGACCATGTGGACCCCAGCCTGCTGTTTGTCGGCACCGAATTTGGTGTGTTTTTCACGCAGGACGGCGGCGAGACCTGGCACGCCTTTAAAAACGGGTTGCCGACCATCGCGGTGCGCGACCTGGCCATCCAGCGCCGCGAAAATGACCTGGTGATTGGCACCTTTGGCCGCGGGATTTATATTGTCGATGACTATAGCCCCATGCGACAGAAGGCCGAGGCCATCACCACGGCCGATGCGGTGCTGTTCCCGGTTAAGGACGCGCTGCAATATATTGTGGGTGACCTTTACAGCGTGCGCAATCAAATCGGCCATCATGGCAGCCAGTTCTGGCAGGTGGACAACCCGCCCTTTGGCGCGATTTTCACCTACCATCTGAGCGACAGCGTCGAAACCCAAGCCAAAGCCCGCCGCAAGGCCGAATTGAAGCGCGCCGCCGAGGGTGAGGATAACCCCTATCCAAGCTTTGACACGCTGCGCGAAGAGGCCCGCGAACCCAAACCGCTGGTGCTGCTGACGGTGCGCGACGCTGACGGCAATGTGGTCCAGCGGGTCGAGGGTAAAACCGGCAAGGGAATGCACCGTGTCGCCTGGAATTTGCGCTACCCCAGCCCCGATGCAGTGGACCTCAACCCACCCGGTTATAGCTACTTTCCGGCCGTTGGCGGGCCGCTTGCGCCCACGGGCACCTATTCGGTGACGCTCAGCAAGCGCGTGGACGGTGTTGAGACCCAGCTCGGCGACGCGCAAAGCTTTACGGTGAAGGCGCTAAACCATAGCCCCGAGATCACCACTGACCGGCAAGCCCTGCTGGCCTTCCAGCAACGCACAGCAGCGCTGAAGCGCGAGCTGGACGCCGCCACCGCCTTTGTGCGCGAGGCTAGGTCACGCATGGATCATGTGGTGGTCGGCATTGATGCCATCGCGGGCGACGCTGCCCCTTATGTGGTGCGCGTTCAAGCGCTGCGCAACCGGTTGGCCGATATCAATATCGCGCTCAGCGGAGACAGGGTGCTCAGCGCCCGCCGCGTTCCGGTTGAAGCGTCGATTTCCGACCGCGTCAATTCGGTGATTTTCAGCACCTGGCGCAGCCAGTCAGACCCGGCGCAGCAGCATATCGATGCCATCGAACAGGCAGCAGACGACTTCGCCGGTGTTTCGAAAGACCTAAAGGCGCTCAGCGATGATCTGTCGGCGCTCGAAGGCGATATCGCGGCTGCGGGAGCCCCGGCAACGCCGGGGCGCATACCCAGTTGGCCGCGCTGAAGCTAGTCAATCAAAAAGAACGCATTACGGGTCGCCAATTGGCGGCCCGCTTTTGTTGACAGCCCTACTCACACCTCCTATCGAGGAGCGGCTTGGAGAAGGAGAGCAGAATGACACTTTCGGCTGACATGCGCGCTGAACTGGATGTGAAACGCACCATCATCCGCTCGAACTATCTGGCTGACGAAGTCAGCAGGATCGATGCCTTGCTTGCGACCAATGGCCTGAGCGACGATGACCTTGTCGAAATCTCCAAAAATGCCGAAACTCTGATCAAAACTATCCGTACGTCGGGCAAGACCGGGCTGATGGAACAGTTCCTTGCCGAATATGGCTTGTCGACCAAGGAAGGCGTGGCCCTGATGTGCCTGGCCGAGGCGCTGCTGCGCGTGCCTGACGCCCGCACCATCGATCAGCTGATCCGCGATAAAATCGCCCCTGGCGAGTGGAGCCGCCATTTGGGCCGCTCGGCCTCGTCGCTGGTCAACGCCTCGACTTGGGCGCTGATGCTGACGGGCAAGGTGCTCACACCCGGTGAAGACCAGGGCGTTGCCTCGGTCTTGCATTCGCTTGTCAAACGTCTGGGCGAACCAGTGGTACGCGAGGCGACGGGTGTCGCGATGAAACAGATGGGCCAGCAATTTGTGCTGGGCCGCACCATCGAAGAAGCGCGGCAAAATGGCTTGCTTAACCATGACCGCCGCTACCGGTATAGCTATGACATGCTGGGCGAAGCCGCACGCACCGACGAAGATGCCCAAAAATACTTCCGCGCCTATCATGATGCGATCACGCATCTGGCGGGATATTGCAAAGGCAGCGTGCGTGACAATCCGGGTATTTCGGTGAAATTGTCAGCGCTCCATCCACGCTATGAATACACCCAGCGCGACAGGGTCATGGCCGACCTGTTGCCGCGCGCCCGCGAGCTGGCCCTTGCTGCGGCAAAGGCCAATATGGGCTTTAACATCGACGCCGAGGAAGCCGACCGACTTGACCTGTCGCTCGATGTGATCGAAGCGCTATTGGCTGATCCCAAGCTTGAAGGCTGGGACGGGTTCGGCGTTGTGGTTCAGGCTTACGGCCCGCGCGGCGAAGCGGTGATCGATTGGCTTCATAGCCTCGCTGAGGCCTATGACCGCCGCATCATGGTGCGGCTGGTGAAAGGGGCCTATTGGGATACCGAAATCAAACGTGCTCAAACGCTGGGCCTTGCAGGGTTCCCCGTGTTTACGCGTAAGATTTTCAGCGATGTCAGCTATCTCGTCTGCGCGCAAAAGCTATTTGCGGTAACCGACCGGATTTACCCGCAATTTGCCACGCATAACGCGCACAGCATCGCCGCCATTCAATATATGGGGCGCGGCAAGGAAGACCGTTTTGAGGTTCAACGCCTGCACGGCATGGGCGAATCGCTTCACGCCGCCCTTCTTGACGAAGGTAAAATTCCCAGCCGTATCTATGCACCGGTTGGCAACCACCGCGACCTGCTGGCGTATCTGGTACGGCGGCTTTTGGAAAACGGTGCGAACAACAGCTTTGTCAATCAGATCGTCAATAAAGACCTGCCCGCAGAAAATTTGGCGCGCTGCCCGATCACCGAATTAAAGGCGGCACCGGCGATCACGCCCAACCACAAAATCGTCCGCGCCGAGCACCTGTTCGGCGCCAGCCGGATCAACTCCAAGGGTGTCGACTGGACGGACCCGGTGACCATTGAGGCCTTGACCCCAGAACTGGAGGCATTCAAAGCCAAGCGCTGGGCATCCGCCCCCACAGTGCGCGCGGCGCACGTGGCGACACCGCAGGATGTCGTCAATCCTGCCGATCCAACGGATGTTGTTGGCACCGTTCTGCACGCAGATACGCAGGCGGTTGATGTTGCGCTCGACATCGCACAATCCGCAGCCCGCGACTGGGCTGATGAGCCCGTGGAAATCCGCGCCCGGCTTTTGGAGGCCGCCGCCGATAAATATGAGGAGATGTACAGCGAATTGATGGCTCTTGCCATCCGTGAGGCCGGCAAAACCATCCCCGATGCGATTGCCGAAGTCCGCGAGGCGGTTGATTTTCTGCGGTATTATGCCGACCAGGCCCGCCAGCGTGAGGGCGGACGCCGCCGCGACGCACGCGGTGTCTTTGTGTGCATTTCGCCGTGGAATTTCCCATTGGCGATCTTCACCGGGCAAATCGCAGCAGCACTCGTCACCGGCAATGCCGTTATTGCCAAACCGGCCGAACAAACCCCGCTGATCGCTGCACTCGCCGTTGATATTCTGCACGAAGTAGGCGTCCCGCGCGACGTGCTGACGCTCCTGCCTGGCGACGGGGCCTCGATCGGCGCAGCGCTTGTGTCAGATCCCAGAATTTCGGGTGTGTGTTTCACCGGGTCAACCATCACGGCACAGCACATCAACCGCGGCATGGCGAGCGCCGTTGCCCCTGAGGCGCCAATCATTGCTGAGACCGGTGGCCTGAACGCGATGATCGCCGACAGCACCGCCCTGCCCGAACAAGTGGTTCGTGATGTGGTGGCATCGTCTTTCCAAAGCGCAGGACAGCGCTGTTCGGCCCTGCGGATGCTTTATGTGCAGGAAGATGTCGCCGACACCATGGTGACGATGCTCAAAGGCGCGATGGATATGCTCCGCATCGGCGCGCCGCAGGATTTGTCGACCGACCTCGGCCCGGTCATCGACCAGGACGCTTACACAAAAATCACCGGCTATATCGACCAAGCCCGCACGGATGGCCGTCTGCTGAAAACGCTGGACGTACCCGAGGCCGGGTATTTTGTCCCACCGAGCCTGATTTCAGTGAACGGGATCGAAGACTTGGAGGAGGAGATTTTTGGCCCCGTTCTCCACGTTGCCACCTATAAGGCAAAAGATCTCGACAAGGTGATCGATGCCGTCAATGCCAAGGGCTATGGCCTCACCTTTGGGCTGCACACCCGTATTGATGACAAGGTGCAACATGTTGTGGACCGCGTGCATGCAGGCAATGTTTATGTGAACCGTAACCAGATCGGAGCCATTGTCGGATCGCAGCCCTTTGGCGGCGAAGGCATGTCGGGCACCGGGCCCAAGGCTGGCGGGCCCTTTTACCTACAACGCTTTACCATTTTGGCAGAGCATGAAAGCGGCCCACGCCAGCTGAACGAAGTCCCAACCACCGACACCGCCGAAACCGAAACCATTCAGACAGCACTTGATGCGCTGCACAAGGACGGTCCGGTTATAATGCCCAACAGCATCGCCGTACTGGACGAAATATCGGGCGGTGCAGGCACGGCGGCAGCCGATGTTTTGGACGCGGTGCGCCATATCCTCAGCATTAGACTGAACTTGCCTGGCCCAACCGGCGAAAGCAATCGTATGCGGCTTGGCCCGCGCGGGATGATATTGTGCACGGGGCCCGATCTTGAGTGGATCAACGCACAAATTTTGCAGGGTCTGGCGCTTGGCAATTCGATGCTGATTGCCGCGCAAGATGCCCAAAGCCTGGTGGCCCCTTATAAGGAGGCTGGTTTCCGCATTGACGCCGTGGACGGGTGGCTGACACCGGCGAGCCTGACCGAGCTTAAAGGTATTGACGCCGTCGCTTGCGCGGGCACCGACAGCTATTTGAGCGCGGTGCGCAAAAGCCTGGCCGAGCGCGACGGCCCAATTCTGCAGTTGATTACCGAGCGGATTGCGCCCACGCGCTATATTTGGGAGCGGCATGTTTGTGTCGACACCACCGCCGCTGGTGGCAATGCCAGCTTGCTTGCGGCAAGCGACGGCTAAAACACGCCTTTGCGACACAGAACTGATGTGTCAGGGCGGCCCTGTGCGCCACACCTGCCGATTGCACCACGGATAAGATTTGGTTAGGTCTTGTAGCAATCGGCAGGGACACCACATGTCAGACCTTGATACCATATGCGGAACACCATGCGATCAGTCGCGGTTTCAGCGCCCTCGGCTGTTGGTGCTGATCCACGCCGAGGAAGAATTTGACTGGTCTGCGGGCTTTTCGCGCGACGCCACAGACATGACGCATGCTGAGCGCCTGCCGACTGTGCAATCTGTTATCGAAGATGCTGGCTTTCGGGCCACCTATTTGTGCGATGTTCCGTTTGCACGCTCGCAGATTGCGGCAGATTTTGTGCGAACATGCATGGCACGCGGCACAGCCAATATGGGGGCACAGCTTCACGCCTGGGTCACTCCACCCCACAACGAAACAGTCTCGGACCGCAACAGTTTTCAATGCAATCTGTCCGCTGATTTGGAGCGGGCGAAAGTTGCTGCCTTAACAGATTTGCTGCATGCGGAATTTGACACGGCACCTGCGACCTTTCTGGCCGGACGCTATGGATACGGCGCGCGCACATCACAGGCACTGGCCGACCTCGGATATCAGATCAATGTCAGCATTGATCCGGGCCGTGACCACAGCCCCCAAGGCGGGCCGAATTACCGCGACTTCACCGCCAAACCCTTTTTTGACAAAGCCTCCCCCGCTCTTTTGCATATCCCCCACAGCGCCGGATATGTCGGCTGGCTGGCGCGCTCAGTCTATGACGGCACGCCGCAGTCGCGTGCGATCAAAGAGATATTTGACGCCGTGCGATTGACCGCGCGCCTTGGTGCGCTCAGCCAGCTCAGGTTAAGCCCTGAAGGGTTTCAATTGGGTGATTTACAGGCTTTGACCAAAGCGCTGTACGCGGCGGGACAGCGGGTTTTTACATACAGCTTTCATTCTCCCACCATCGCGCCGGGGCTGACACCCTATACCGAAAGCGAAGGCGACGTTGCCGCTTTTTTGCGGTCTATTCGGGACTATCTGATCTTTTTTCGCGACGAATTGGGCGGGATGAGTGCCCTGCCAGAAGACATTTATGCGCGCTTTTCGACCGACAAGGCGGCACCATGAGCCTGGCGGTTCTTGTCTTTGGGGACGACCTGAGGGCTGCGCTGGCGGTGATCCGTTCGCTTGGCCGGGCAGGCTACCGCGTTCATATTGCAAGCTCGGATGCGACCGCACCCGCCCTCTCATCGCGGTATATTGCGGCTATTCATCATATCGCGCCTTATTGGGCCGGGCCCGAGCGGTGGTGCGAGCATGTTCGAACCCTGATTGCGCGCGAGGCAATCGACGTGCTCTTCCCCATTGATGATCGAAGCGTCCTGCCGCTTAGGCACCATTGCGCCTTGTGGCCGGATACGGCGATAGCAGCGGTGGACGGCAAGGCGCTGGACACGTTTTTTGACAAACACCTGACGCGGGAATTGGCGAAAAGCTGTGCTGTGCCAGTTGCCCCGGGCCGCCTGTTGCGCGAGGACGATAGCGGCGTCGCACTCGCCCAAGACTTTGGCGTGCCGTTTTATATCAAATCCCGGCGGAGCTATGATCTGACCGACCTGCGGTCGCGCGGGCGGGTTTACAAGATTAGCAGTGCGAATGAGGCAGAGGACGTCCTTGCCCGGCTTGAAACGCGGTCGGACTTTTTGGTGGAGGGGGAAGCCCCAGGCATAGGTGCCGGCCTGTCCATTTTGGCAAAAAACGGAAATATTCTTGCCGCCTTTCAACATCGCCGCTGCCGCGAGGCCCCGCTGGGGGGCAGTGCCCTGCGCGAAAGTATAGCGGTCAACCCGGCGCTTTTTTCCGCTGTAGTGGAGATGGCGCGCGCGACCGATATGACCGGGCTGGCCATGACCGAATGGCGTCTTGACTCTGAACGCGGGCAATACGCCCTTTTGGAGGTAAACGCCCGGCCTTGGGGCTCGCTACCGCTCGCCATAGCCGCCGGAGTTGATTTTCCTGCCTTGCACCTTGAAGCAATGAAGAGGGGCGGTTCCTCTCCGCTGCAAATGAATGACACAACCGGCATCAAACGACGGGCGCTGAGCCTTGACCTAAACGGTGTGCAAAGAGCGGTGCAGTCAGCCTTAGGGCGCCGCAACGTCTTGGCACTTGGTCGCGCTGGTATGCATGCGGTCGGCTTTTGTTTTGCCGCGCTGTCGGGTGTGGGCGTTGATTCTTACGCCAGCGATGACCCTATGCCGTTTCGCCGGGAACGCGCCCTGATCGTGCGGCAAAAATGGCAGGCCGTTTTGCGCCTTATCCCAGGATACAGGCAGCGTAAAGCCATAGAGAATCGAGAGACTATTGCGCATATGGTGCATGCAGGCGCGGTAAACCGGGTGATTTTTCTATGCCGCGGTAATCAGTTTCGCAGCGCTTTTGCACAGCATCTGATGCAGAAAGAGCTCGCGCTCAATAGCATGCAGGCAGAGCATGACATTCTTTCGGCGGGGACCCGCACGATCAGCGGTCAGAAAACCAGTGATGCTGCGATCAAGGCGGCGGAGGCTTTCGGTGTCGACCTTAACGTGCACCGCACGACATCGATTTGGGACCTGCCCCCGCAAGCTGGCGACCTTTGGCTTGGCTTTGACCCCATCATAGACGAAGAAATTGCACACGCTTACCCCATCATGCCGAGTGGGAGTGCCTATATCAATCTGACCATGCTGGACCCCCTCCCCCCAAGAGATATGAGCATCCACGACCCTGTTGATATGGCAGGCCGCGGTCAGCACGTTATTTTCGCGCAGATCCAACGCAGTCTCTACAATCTTATGACTATGCTGGAGGGTTAAGCCGTCAGGTCTTCCACGTCCGTGGTTTTTGGAAACAGCTTTTTCAAGCCCTGTGTTGCCTGATCAAACACGAGGGCTTCCGCGCCGTCGGGTCGACCAGACAGCCGCCAGACACCCCAAAGTGCTGCACCATATGCGCTGGCACCGACGACAACCTCCATCACCAATTGCCAAAATCCAGCCCCCTGGCCCAATTGCGGAAGCGACAAAACAGCAAAAACCATCACGGCGCCCGACAAAAGCGGGCGAAACATTGCGGCGATCAAGGGGCGGAACAGCCCCGGCAACATGCGGCAACAGATTGCTGTCAGAAGCATCAGGATCCCAGTTTCTATGGCGGCAATAGCGATGATGACCGTCTCACCGGCTGACCGCAAATCAACCACTAACAACAGCCCAAGCAGAAGGACAAGAGCGATACAGTCAATAATGAAAGCCCCGCGCAGACGACTGCAAAACAACAAATAGCGCGTCAAAATCGCTCGTCCCAGACTGACCCCAACAGGCAGAACTGCTAGGCTCAAGAGCGGGGCCGCGGCAATCCACTTGTCCCCAGCCAAAATGGTGATTGCCGCCTCTGCGGTCAGGCCCAGACCAAAAAGAGCACTTGTGAAAATAATCATGATGGAGCCCATTGCGGTGACCAGAACCTTGATCCGCAGGTCAGATATGGTTTTGGCCTTAACGAGTGCCGGTTGCACTGAGGCATGGATAGGGGCTGCGGCCTGACCACCGATCAATTCCGGAATATTCAAAGCCATGCTATAATACCCGATATACTCAGATGGGTTTGCACGCCCCAGGAGCAACAAGCTGATACGGTGACGCATTGCGCCCACTAGGCTCCTCGAAACAACCAAGCCGCTGAAGGCCGCAAATTTCCGCCACCGCGAAAGTGTAAACCTGACCGAAAACGGCTTGACCCAATAGGACTGCACGACACGAAAAATTGCTGTGGCAAACGTGCCCGCAACAAGCGCCCAATAGGACCCAGTCCACAAAGCCATGGACACCGATGTCAGGGCACCTGCCAAGCGCGCGCGAACATCAATGGCGATCACCTGCTTGAATGAAAATTCTTTGTAGAGATCAACAAGAGCGACGTTCTCCAGCCCATTTACCAGGGGCAGCATAGCAATCACCAGCAAAACCGGCGCAACGCGGGGGTCATCAAAAAAATCGGCCGCCGGATACGCCGCAAGCATCACCAGTAGGGCAACGGTTAGATTGGCGAGTAAATTAATGGACCAGCATGTGCGGTAGTCCTCAATGTCAGCATCGCTCTCGCGCATTAAGGCGCTGCCGGTGCCGGTACTGCGCAGCACATCCGCTAGGGCAAAAACAGACATGGCGAGCGCAAAAATTCCGAAATCGCTGCTGTCCAGCAAGCGGGTTAACACGGCAACATTCACCAGCCCGATCAGGCGGGAGCCCAAGCGTCCACCAAAATGCCAGATGACGCCGTGGATGACCCGCATTTTGGTCGATTGGGGCTGGTCGGATTTGGTCATGGCCGTCTCGGATCGTTGGACTTAGGCCATCTTATGAGAGAGCGACCAATGCGCAATGATAGATGTGTCAACAGGCCGCGCGCAGATCGGTGTTCAATACGCGTTTTTGCGGTCAAACAGCACGACAAAGGCTGTTTTCAGGATGATGAAAATATCAAGCCAAAGCGACCAGTTGGCAATGTAATACAAATCAAATTCAATGCGCTTTTTGATTTTTTCCTCGGTGTCGGTTTCCCCCCGCCACCCATTGACCTGCGCCCAGCCGGTGATGCCCGGTTTCATCCGGTGCCGTTCCGCATATTCGGCGACAACTTCATTATAAAGCTGGCCAGCGGCCTTAGCCTGGGTTGCGTGCGGCCGTGGGCCGACAACCGACATCGAGCCTTCCAAAACATTAAATATCTGCGGCAATTCGTCGATGCTGGTTTTTCGTATAAAGCGCCCAATGGGCGTGATGCGGTCATCATTCTTGCTAGCAAGCTGGCTGGCATTGTCATCGGTTTTGTCCGCATACATCGAGCGGAATTTATACACTCGGATCAGCTCATTGTTGAAGCCATAACGGTTTTGCTTGAACAGAACCGGGCCTTTGGATGTGAGCTTGATGGCAAGCGCCGTGATCGCCAAAACCGGCCAAAGCGCCAGCAGAACCGCCAGGGCAACGCCGATATCTTCCGCCCGTTTCAAAACGGCCGCCCATTCATTGATGGGGCGCTTGCTGAGTTTGGGGAACATATGGCTGCCCAAACGCAATTGCTCATATCGGTCAAAAGACCGACCCACCGTCTCCGTCGCCAGCACAACATCAAGGGCAAAGCGCGAAAGCTGCTTTTTGATCTGCTCGATCCGCTCATGCGCCGACCACGGCAACGCAACGATAACAAGATCAAGCGTTTCCTCGCTCAGCAACATGGGAAGGCTAGCAACACTGCCGACAACCGGCACATCGCCCACTTGGTTGGGCACGCGGTCCTTGCGGTCATCAAGGAAGGCAACCACCTGCAGGTCACTGTCGATATCATCCACAATGGCCCTGTAGACACGCTGCCCCTGATCACAGGCCCCAATGATCACAACATTGCGGGTAATTTTGCCGCTGCGGATTTTGCGCTGAATCGTCCGCGACGTGAAAAACCGGTTGAGGACAAGCCCGCCTGTGAAGGTCAGCGCCCAACTAACGGCCCAAAGCCGCGAATAGTCCGATGTCACTTTCAGGGCGAACCCGGCAAACACCAAAACACCAAACATGAAGATCGCGGCCTTGAGTGCGCGCGAGGTCGACAAAAACTGATCGCGGATTGTGGCGCGCTGATAACAGCCTTCATAGGCCGCTGTGATGGTGAAAAACAGAACCGAAATTAAGTAAACCGGCAAATAGGTGTCAAAGTGCCCCCACCCGACGTCGAACCAAAAGCGGCCCGCCCAGGTTAGCCAGAATGTCAGGCTGAGCAAAAGGATATCAAAGAGGGTCAGCGCCAGCGCATAATCCATAAGCCGACCATGCGTCTCCCCCCGAGATCGCTGGCTGGAAAAAACATCGCCCGTCCGCGTAACCACAACAGTCCCCCATAACCACAATTGGTTGGTTGACAGGATACATTTTGCATTGTGCACCGCCCACAAAAAATTGATCAATGCGTGAAATGCGCGTGATATCGCGGGCCAGACACAGCGACATATCGGCGGATTTTCTGGAAAAGGTTAAGAATTTGTAAACACTTATGCGGTGTTGCATAGATCGCACACAGACTTGCACATTTTCCGCGTTAAGACCCCAAATCCATTGCGACTCTAAAGCCACTGACCGCGAATCGGTCCGTTGGCCGGAAGTGCAGGCGCGCGGCGGAGCGCAAATCAGCGGCCAAAAACCCCCACGCGCCGCCGCGTGCAACCCGGCGCTCGCACAAACCCGACGCGGCCGATGACCACGGCCTGTTGCTGGCTGGGATGTCGGCATAGCTGTCGCGCCAGCAGTCTTCGACCCACTCCTGAACATTGCCGTGCATATCAAATAAGCCGAAGCCGTTCGCGGCAAAACTACCGACAGGGGCGGTGCCGTAATTGCCCGGATCGCAGGGTCCGCGGAACCGACCCAAACGATTTTGACGCAGATTGATGGCCCCGTTCCCGTGCCGGCACAAATCGCTGAGCCGGTTGCCAAAGCTGTAGGGCGCAGTCGACCCAGCCCGGGCGGCATATTCCCATTCGGCCTCGCTTAAAAGGCGGTAACGCTGACCGGTTCTTTGGCTGAGCCACACCACATAATTTTTCGCATCGTGCCAACTGATATAAATCACCGGGCGATCCTCGCGCCCCCAGCCATGGTCGCTGGGGCGGTGTTGGGCGCACCCACCTTCCCCTACGCAATGCGCCCACTGCCGGAATGTGACCTCGTATTTGCCAATCGCAAACGGGCGCGGAATGACAATTCGCCTTTGCGGCCCCTCATCGGACCGCCGCGCACGCTCGGTCGCTGCACTCCCCATAATGAAAGAGCCTGCAGGCAGCACAATCATCTCCGGGCAGTCCAGACAGTCACGAAATTCTTGCCCCACGCCCGGTAGGGGTTTGGTGTCGGTGTCTTGCAAAGCGTTCAATAGGCTGGCCGTCACGCGGCCAAGTTCTTGTCGGCCAGTCCAGCGTTCAAAAGACTGTATGGCAATGCTGGTGGCTTCATCGGCGATGCCCGTCACGGTCACACCGGCATAGTTCAACCGCTCCAGCTCGGCTTGCACACCGCGCACAAGCGCTGTGCGGGCCTCGGTACGGCTCTGCTGGGCCCGAATGCGGGCAATACCGTCGCGGGCTTGTACCCGGTACGCACCTTCCGACTGGCGGTCCAGATACTGTTCATAGCCATCCACCGTCCCTAGCCGCTGCGCCTGCGACCAGGCGGCATCATCGGTTGCTTTTTGCTGCGCGAGAACAGCGTCGATATAGCTTTGCTTGACAGCCTCAACCTCGCTGACATGTCGGCCCGCCGGAAAGGCTGCGACATATTGATCCAGAGCCTCGTCAGTTCTTTGCTCGCGCGCCCACAGCCACGCCGCATCGTCCAATTCTTCCAGATGGCGTCCATTCGGCCACTGCTGCCGGTAAATCAGCAAGGCCTCAAGCGTGCCGGTGCCTTGCGCGCGGGCAAAGGCCAGATCGTCGCGGCGGGCCTGTATTTCGGCGATGTATTTTCCGTTCGGAAATTCAGCGGCATAAATGCGGTAGGCCACGTCTGTGTTCAGCGCGAGCGCCTGCTGCCATGCCGCTTCGTCACGCAGGGCTTGCTGGCGCTCCTCTTCCACTGCGCGCGCGGCGTCAAGGGCCTCTTGCTGGCGAATGGCCTCAATTTCGCTTTGCGCCTCTTGTCCGTAATCGCTGTCGGGCCAGGCGTCTTGGAAGGCGAGCAAAGCCTCTTGCGTGCCAAGCGCCAAAGCATCCTCAAAGGCCCGCTGCTCTTGAAGCTGGGCCAAGACCGCAGGGTCCAACGGCTCGGGCCGTGTCAGCTGATACACCCCGAACCCGATCAGCGATACAACAAGGATCGCAGCAGCAGCCGTCGCATAGCGCCCCCGGCCTGTCGTGGCTTTCTTTACAAAGGCGCTGACGATTTCTTTTGCGTCGGCTGCATCGGCCGAGCCAAGGGAAAACCGCACACTGCCTTTGTGTTCGCGGCGCTCGGCAATATCCAGCTCGCTGGTCTGGTCACCGCGCGCGAGGGCCGAAAAATCGCGGTCCCGTGGTTTGGGTTTCATGCCAGAGTCAACCAACGCCGCATCGAACGCGTCCAGCATAGCCGCCGCGTCATGATATCGGTCACCCGGTTTGGGGGATACGGCTTTCAGAATAAAGGCTTGCAGCGGATCGGTCACCTTACGGCCAAATTTCAAAGCCTCCTCAAGGCTGCTTTTGCTGGCGTCCACCTTGCCGCCCAACAGGCGGTGCGCCAAAACCCCAAGCGAGAACACATCCGCCCGGCGGCTAAAGCGCCAGTCGGGCCCGCGTTGTTCGGGTGCGATATACACATCCGAGCCCTGCCCAAAAAGGCCGTCGCCCATATCCAGCGTGCGCGGCAGGCACGGCGAGCCAAGGCCTGAAAGCTCCAGTCCACCATCCGGCGATAGACAGATATTCGCTGCCCGAATATCCCCGTGCACAACACCGCTGTCGTGAAAGGCCGCAACGGCGTGTATCAAATCGCCAACCTGGCTGATGTCGGGCTTTGCCGCGCCCCGACTGGCCATGGTTTTGGTCCGGTAGGCCATCGCATACCAGGGGTGCATATCCTCGGTACGACCATGGTTAAAGGCTTCGATAATATAGCGGCTGCGCCCAAACCGCCTGAGCGCATTGGCGGCGGTTTGAAACCGGTCTTGCGCGCCCGACAGGCTCCCTGGGTGCAGGTCCAACACCGACAGGGTTTCCGCGTCGGGGTCAAGCACCTTGATAGCAACCGACTGCCCCGATGCATCCCGGCCTAAATACAGGGTGCTAAATCGTGCCCGCCTCAGTGTCTTGACGATTGTGTACTGACCGATCTGATCCACAAAATCCCCATCCGCACCATGATCCGTTCAACACACGGCCCCATGCAAATGCGGTGCCGCTTGCCCGGAATGTTGCAGCGATCAGCTTATAGAGAGAGGCTTTGTTTTCAAGTCGCGTTTGGTGGCGCCGGAGCCCCACCAAAATCAATTACCCAAGAGCTGTCTTCACCTTGGCAAAGGCCGCCAGAGCAAAATCGAGGTCGTCGCGGGTCAGCGCCGCCGACATCTGCGTGCGGATGCGGGCCTTGCCCTTGGGCACAACGGGGTAGGAAAAGGCGATGACATAGACCCCTTCCTCCGCCATCGCGTCGGCAAAGCGTGCCGCCAAGGCGGCATCATATAGCATGATGGGAACAATCGGATGTTCGCCTGGCAACAGGTCAAAGCCAAGTTCGGTCAGCCCCGCGCGAAAATAGGCCGTGTTCTCGCGCAGCGTGCCAATGATACTGGCGTCGCTTTCGATCAATTCCACCGCCTTGAGGGCACCCGCCACCACAGGCGGAGCAACGGTATTGGAAAACAGATAAGGCCGCGAGCGCTGGCGCAACAGGTCAACAATTTCCTGACGCGCCGTGGTGTAGCCGCCGCTGCCACCCCCAAGCGCCTTGCCGAGCGTGCCGGTGATGATATCGACCCGGTCCATGCACCCGCGAAACTCGTGCGTGCCGCGCCCTTTTTCGCCGACAAAGCCGGTGGCATGGCAGTCGTCAAAATGCACCAACGCATCATATTTCTCTGCCAGATCGCACACCTCATCAAGGCGGGCGACAAAGCCGTCCATGGAAAACACACCGTCGGTGGTAATGAGGATATAGCGCGCGCCTGCTTCGCGCGCCGCTTTCAGCTGCGCCTCCAGATCGGCCATATCATTGTTTTTATACCGGTAGCGCTTGGCCTTGCAGAGCCGCACCCCGTCGATGATGCTGGCATGGTTCAACTCGTCAGAGATCACCGCATCTTCGGGGCCAAGCAGCGTTTCGAACAATCCACCATTGGCGTCAAAACAGGACGGATATAAAATCGTATCCTCGCCGCCCAAAAAGCTGGTCAGCTTGGCTTCAAGCCTTTTGTGTAAATCCTGCGTCCCGCAGATAAAGCGCACCGACGCCATACCGTATCCCCAGTCATCCAGCGCGGCTTTCGCCGCGGCGGCAACATCAGGATGCTGCGCCAAGCCCAAATAATTGTTGGCACACATATTCAGAAGCTTTTGACCGCCCACCTCGACATAGGCCCCTTGCGGCGAGGTGATGTTGCGCTCGTTTTTGTATAGCCCGTCAGCCTTGATGCCTGCGAGTTCGGTGCGCAGATGATCGCGAAACTGTCCGTACATGGCCTTACTCCCAGTTCAAAACAACTTTGCACGCTTCGCCGCGCGCCATGGCCTGAAAGCCCTCGTCAAAATCAGCGTAGGGCAATCGGTGCGTAATGATCGGGCTGATATCGAGGCCCGACTGGATAAACACCGACATTTTGTACCAGGTTTCAAAAATTTCGCGCCCATACACGCCTTTCAGCGTCAACATGCTGAAAATCACCTTGTGCCAGTCGATCGCCATATCGCCCGCCGGCAAGCCCAAAATCGCAACCTTGCCGCCGTAGCACATATTGTCCACCAGCGCGTTGAAACCCGCCTCATTGCCCGACATTTCAAGACCCACATCAAAGCCTTCGACCATGCCCAGCTCTTTTTGAACATCGGCAAGCGTTTCGCGTGTAACATTGACCGCGCGTGTCACCCCAAGGCGGCGCGCCATATCAAGCCTTGTGTCGATCACGTCGGTAATCACCACATGCCGCGCACCGGCCTGTCGGCAAACGGCAGCCGCCATCAGGCCAATCGGCCCTGCCCCGGTAATCAACACATCCTCGCCAAGCAGCTGGAATTGCAGCGCGGTGTGCACGGCATTGCCAAAGGGGTCGAACAGCGCGGCGATATCCAAATCGATATCGTCCTGATGCACCCAGATATTGGCGGCAGGCAGGCTGATAAATTCAGCAAAGGCTCCAGACCGGTTGACGCCGATGCCGCTGGTGTGCGCGCACATATGCCGCCGTCCCGCCATGC
>JASBSO010000020.1 GCA_030148905.1 Kordiimonadaceae bacterium
AAATAGCCCGGAAAGCCCATCTGGTTGATGATCTTCAGTTCATGCTCCATGCGCTCGACATAGGGCGTTTGCCAGCTGTCGGGCGGATTGTCCGGGGCAATTGCCGCCAGACGCTCTTGTAGTCCGTCCTCAACCATTTGTCGCAGCAGGTCGGCTTCCGAGACGTCCATACCCTGCACAAAATTGGGCAACAGCGGGTCGATCCGCTCAACCATCCATGCACATCTGCGTGAAATATTAATCGTGTTTTCAACGGCTTCTGGAAGGTCTTTAAAGCGTTCAATCATCGCATCCGATGATTTGAAGTCATAATCGGCGGTCAGGCGGCGACGCTTGGTTTCCGAAACATAGGTCCCATCAGCAATGCACAAAAGCGTGTCATGCGCGCCGTAATCTGCGGACCGGACAAAATACGGCTGATTGGTTGCGACAATGGGCAGCCCCCGCCCATGAGCAATGGCGATCATGCCATGTTCGCTGGCGGCCTCTTCGGGGCGGCCGTGGCGCTGAATTTCGATATAAAGGCGGCCTGCAAAAAGATCTTCCAGCGCTGCGCACAGGGCCTCGGCGCGTGCCATGTCGTCCGCCTGAATGGCTTGCCCCAGCAGGCCGTCGGCCCCGCCCGTCAAACAGATCAGCCCGGATGTACACCCCGAAAGCCGGTCAAGCGGCAAGGCCACATCGTGCGCCGGGTCGCGCTCCAGATGCGCGCTGCTGACGACCGCCATCAAATTGCGGTAGCCGGTCTCGTTTTGACACAGCAGCACCAACGGCCCGGTGTTGCCGTCTGTGTCTTGTACGGTCAGCGTGGTGCCGACAATCGGCTGAATACCAGCATCGGCGGCCGCAACCGAAAACTCCAGTGCGGCAAAAAGATTGTTCGAATCGGTGATTGCAACCGCAGGCATCGCATGCCCGACGCATTGCTTGATCAATTCTTTAACGGGTATTGCGCCTTCCGACAGCGAATAGGCTGTGTGGCAGCGCAAATGAACAAAGCCTGACATGCAAAAACTTTAGTCACTCCCCCAAGCGGTGACAAGCATCATCAGGCCAGAGTGAGGGGAGAAATCTGACCGGCAGAAATGCGCAAAACCCGGTCCATTTTGGCGGCCAGGTTTTGGTCGTGCGTCGCGATCAGGGCGCCGATACCGCGCTCGCGCACCATTGCCAGCAAGACGCCAAACACCCGGTCGGAGGTTTCATCGTCCAGATTGCCGGTTGGTTCATCCGCCAGCAAAAGCGCCGGGCGGTGCACCAGCGCACGGGCAATAGCAACGCGTTGCTGCTCGCCGCCCGACAGTTGCGCCGGGATATGGTCATACCGGTCTGCCAGACCCATTTCAGCAAGGACGCTGCGGGCTTTATCTGCGGCCTCGGCGCGGGACACGCCGCCGATTTGCGCCGCTATGGCTACATTTTCAAGCGCGGTGAAATCGGGCATCAAATGATGAAACTGATAGACAAAGCCCAAATGTTCGCGGCGTACTGCGGTGCGCTCGCTCTCGCCCAGGCCCGCGACCGATATGCCCGCAATCTCAATCTGGCCCGACGACGGCGTGTCCAAGAGCCCCGCGGTTTGCAGCAGGGTTGACTTGCCCGCCCCCGACGCGCCGACAAGGCCGACAATTTCGCCCGCCTTCACCGACAGCGAGACGCCGTCCAGGATTTCCAGCGTTTTCGGCCCCTGCTGAAAGCGTTTGTGCAGGTCAGAGATTATCAGACAGTCGGTCATCATTCGTACCGCAAGACTTCAACAGGATCGATGGTCGCCGCCCGGCGCGCCGGCAGCAGCGCTGCAATGAACGACAAAAATGTCGCAAGTGCGACCGTTAGGCCCACTTCGGTTGGGTCCACCTTGGCCTTCAATTCGGTGATCAGGCGCACCGACGGGTCCCACAAATCCAGGCCCAAAAGGGTTTCAATGGCGGTTTTGATCTCGTCGATATTGCCAACAATCAACGCCGCCAGAACACAGCCCGCCAAAATACCCGCCATACCGACGCTGAGGCCCACCATCACAAAAATGCGCATCACCGCATTGGCCGACAGCCCCATGGTTTTTAAAATCGCGATGTCGGACGATTTTTCCTTCACCAGCATGAACAGGCTGGACGCAATGTTGAACACCGCCACCACGATGATGATCGACAGGATCAAAAACATCGCCACGCGCTCGGTCTGCAGGGCGTTGACATAGACCTGGTTAAATTGCTGCCAGCTGCGCACCAGCCCCAAATTGCCGACGCGGGTTTGCACGGCATCGAGGGGCGCGCGGATGCGCTGTGGATCATGGAGGCGAATGTCGATCAGCGGCGCGCTGTCACCGTATTTGAAAAACAACTGCGCGTCTTCGATCGGCATCCCGATAAAGGCCTGATCATATTGATAAATGCCCAGTTCCACGATCGCCACAACAGGAAAGGCCAGATAGCGCAGTTGCGAACCAAAGGGCGTGTCCACCGAACGCGGGCTGACGATGGTCACCTCGTCACCAAGCCGCGCGCCGAGCCGGTTGGCCAGTTCATAACCCATGACAATGCCGCCCAGCTCAATCGCACGGGCCGGGTCGCCGATGATGACGTTTTTGATATTCAGGCGGCCTTCGGTAAACAGGTCATGCGGATAACCGCGCACAATCGCCCCGCGCGCCACATCGCCGCGCGTGACCATCACCTGATTTTCGGTGAACGGGGTCACGCTTTTCACCCCGTCAATGCGGGCAAGCTCGTCGCTTAAGGTGCCGTAATCAGCAAAGCCCTCGCCGTAGCTGTTGACCAGCATATGCCCCTGATAACCAAGGATTTTATCCAAAAGTTCGGCGCGAAAGCCGTTCATCACCGACATCACGGCGATCAGCGCCGCCACACCGAGGGCGATCGATGTCACCGACAAAATTGCCGTGAGCGAGATAAAATGGTCATGCTTACGGCTGGAGAGATACCGGCGGGCGATCGACCATTCAAGCGACAGGGACAAGACCTACTCCGTCATCCATTCAATGAGCGCATCCATCGCCATTTCGCGGCGCTCGCCCGTGGCCCTATTCTTGACCTCAATGACGCCCTTGTCGAGCCCCCTTGGCCCCACCGCCGCCTGATAGGGCAGACCAATCAGGTCCATGGTGTTAAACTTGGCGCCAGCACGCTCGTCGCGGTCATCATACAGCACCTCAACGCCCGAAACGCGCAAAGCTCGGTACAGTTCTTCGCATACCGCGGTACAGCGCTCGTCCGACACCTTCAAATTGATCAAACCAAGGCGGAACGGCGCCACCGCCTCGGGCCAGATAATGCCGTTCTCGTCGTGGCTGGCCTCGATAATCGCCCCGACAAGACGCGACACACCGACGCCGTAACTGCCCATTTCCACCGGGGCGGAACGGCCATCAGCCAGCTGAACGGTTGCATTCATCGGCTTGGAATATTTGTCGCCGAAATAAAAGATATGCCCCACTTCAATGCCGCGCCCCGTCACCAGATCGTCGGCGGCAACGGGACACGCCGCGGGGTCATGCACTTCATCGGTTGCCGCATAGGGCGCAGTCCAGGGCCGCACAGCCTCTTCGACGCTGTCGCGCTGGCGCGGGTTCAGCCCCATGGGGTCGAGGTCTTCAAACACACGCTCGTAAAACACTTCGCTTTCGCCGGTTTCGGCCAGAATGACGAACTCATGGCTCAAATCACCGCCGATGGGGCCGGTGTCGGCCTGCATGGGGATCGCCTTCAGACCCATGCGGGCAAAGGTGCGCAAATAGGCAGCAAACTGCGTATAGTAGGATTTGCGCGCGCCCTCGGCGTCGATATCGAAGCTGTAGGTGTCCTTCATCAGAAATTCGCGCCCCCGCATCACCCCAAAACGCGGGCGGATTTCATCGCGGAACTTCCACTGCACATGATAGAGCATCATCGGCAGATCGCGGTAGCTGCGCACATCGCGGCGAAACAGATCGGTGATCATGTCTTCGTTGGTGGGTCCGTACAGCATTTCACGGCCGTGTCGGTCTTCGATGCGCAGCATTTCCTTGCCGTAGCTGTCATAGCGCCCGGTTTCGCGCCACAAATCGGCCGACTGCACGGTCGACATCAGCATCTCTTGCGCGCCAGCAAGGTCTTGCTCTTCGCGCACGATCTGTTCGATTTTTCTCAAGACCCGCAACCCGATCGGTAGCCAGCTATAGATGCCTGCCGCCCCTTGGCGGACCAGACCCGCGCGCAGCATCAGCTGGTGCGACGGGATTTGCGCTTCTGCGGGCGTTTCTTTGGTTGTGGGCAGGAAGTACCGACTTAGGCGCATGACACAATTCCAGAAAATTCAAAGCGTTTCGCCTTGTGACATTGCACGCGGAGCCGTTCAATGGATTTCTGGGATTTTTGAGGATTTTTCGATTCAGCGCTGCCGGTGTTATTACAACTACCTATAAGTGTATGATTGAATTGGATATGTTGCGCGCACGACACAGGGCTCGTCTATAGCTGTGACGCAGGCGTAACGCTTACAACTTATTACTGGCATTTCGAAAATTGCTGAGCTTAGATGTCATCCGAGCAACTGGGACGTATGGCCCGGGCTCAGGGGGTAAGTGCCTCGCTCCTAGACGAGGCGCCGCTGGGGAGCGGCAGGATGGGTCAGCTTTATGCTGGCCCATTCTCATATCTGGCCTGCGACATCTATCGGTAGCCCAGCGCCCAATGATTTGACGACCGTTTGCTATGATGTGTTCAATATGGCAGGTCGAACTGGCTGGCGATGATGCCGCTTTCGGCCAGCCACACATAGAGCCCTGTCAAAACTACGGTGATCACCGTCGCCCACAGCATTTTTTTACGCAAAGCCGGGTTCACCGGTGCTGAGGGGTCGCTGCCGGGGGTGCGTTCGGCGTCATCTTCCTGCTGGGCGCGCACGCCAACCGGCAAAAGCGTAAAAAACACCATCCACCAGATGATCACAAAAACCAGGATAACCGTTGCTGGGTTCATCGAGACTAGACCTGTTCCAGCTCAACCAGCGTGCCGCAAAAGTCTTTGGGATGCAGGAACAAAACCGGCTTGCCGTGGGCGCCG
>JASBSO010000240.1 GCA_030148905.1 Kordiimonadaceae bacterium
GATAATTTCGAGCACACCGGCCTGACCACCGCACCCGAATATCCGGCTGATATCATCGCCGCACTGAAGGAGCGCACGGCGACAGGCCGCATCGCCGGTGGCCCGCTTTACTGGACGCCAACGGTCGAGGGGCTGTACCAGTTCCAATACACCGTCGATAACCCCGAAAAGCTCGATGACACCTGCTGGCACCGGGGCCTGAAAGCCGACACCATCCAAACCATTCAGCAGTCACTCGAATCGCCGGGGCATCTGGACTATGTGGCGCTGACGCCGCTGCGCCGCCCGACCTTGAAGAAGAAGATCGCCCAGCTGCGCGATGCGGGTGTGGTGTTCCTGGTGGGCACCGACAGCGGCATCCCGGCGAAGTTCCACTGCCAGAGCACCTGGAACGAGATGTCGGTGCTGGTCAATGTGATGGGCCTGCCGGCGATGGACGTGATCCGGGCGGCGACCTACTGGCCGGCGCAGATGATGGGCGTTGGCAAGGACATGGGCTCGGTCCGTGCGGGCAAATATGCCGACATCATTGCCGTCCGCGGTGATGTGCTGCGCTATATCAACCTGCTGCAGGATGTGGACTTTGTGATGAAGGGCGGCACCGTTTACAAGGAAAACGGCAATGTCGTCGAAGCCGCCATGGGCCCCCTCGCGCTGAAATAGTGTGACGCTTATATCGCTGCGCTGCACAATATTATAACCGTCACACGGTTGACCCGGAACCGTAACACCCACCCCTTAGCCCGTTAACCCACGAGCTTTTGGGGAGTGACTATCCATGAAAAATCTACTGTTGTTATCCACCGCGCTGAGCGTCGGTGCGGTGCCGGGCGCGTGGGCGCAAGACGCGGACAATCCTGCCGACAAAGACGACATCGAAGTGATTACCGTTACCGCGCAGTTCCGCGAGCAAAGCGTCACCGATGTGCCGATTGCAATCACCGCCTATGACGGCAATTTCCTCGACACGATCGGCGTTGACGAATTTGACGAATTGTCGGCCTTCACCCCCGGCTTTGTGGTGCAGGAGCAAAGCGTCAACAATCCTGGTTTTGTGCTACGGGGGATCACCTCGGATGACGGGGCCTCCAACATCGAACCGCGCGTGTCAGTGTTTCAGAATGGTGTGTCGATTTCGCGCTCGCGCGGGTCGATTGTGCAACTGTTTGACCTGGAGCGTGTGGAGGTTCTCAAGGGCCCACAAGGCACATTGTTTGGCCGCTCGGCGCAAATCGGTGCGGTGCACGTCATCACCAACAAGCCCAAAAACGAGTTTGAGGGTGGCGCCGAGGCCGAATTTGGCAATTTGGGGCAGGTGGCGCTCAACGGCTATGTCAATGTGCCGCTGGTGGACGAGCGCGCGGCTTTCCGCGTGGCCGCCACCTATGAAACCCGCGACGGCTTTATCGACAATACCGAAGGCGATGACCTGAACGGTACCGACAGCTTTGCCGCGCGCGCCAGCCTGCGGCTGACGCCCAGTGACACCTTCACCTTTGACTTGATCGGGCATTATGCCACCGACAACCCGCCCGGTACGTCGTTCAAATCGGGGGTCATCCCGGCGCTGGGCGGGACAACCGACCCCAATGACTTTGCCTCGCTCAACACTTTTGGCGGCTTTTTGGGCGGTGCGGACCTGTCGGTGGACCGCGAAATTTTTGACATCACCGCCATTGCTAGCTGGCAGGTGAATGACAGCTGGAGCGTGGTCACAACGGCGGCGTACCGCGAATTTGACTCGCTTGAAATTTTTGACCCGGACGGCACCGCCTTTGATATTTTCATCTTTGCCGAAGACGCCGAAGGCGAACAGTTCAGCGCCGACACGCGGATCAGCTATGATGACGGCGGGCGGTTCCGCGGCTTTTTTGGCGGCGGCGTCTTTTATGAAGAGGGCAGCCAGGCGGTCCCGCTGGGCTTTGATATCGGCAATACGGTGGCGCTGTTTAGCTCGCTTGCGGCGGTTGGCCCGGCGGCAGACGGCACCGCCTTTTTTGGCGGGTCGCTGCCGATTGCGCAGGCCTTTCTCTCGGGCGACCCGGCGGTTCTGGCGGCGACGCTGGGCGCGGCAGGTATCCCGCAAGGGGTCTTCCAGATCGAAGAGTTCACTAATTTCTCTGACAATTCATCCTTCGATATTTTCGGCGAGATTGAATACGACCTGACCGACCGCCTGACCTTCACCGCAGGCGGGCGCTTTACCCGCGACGATAAGGAAACCCTGTTCGCATCCGGTATTTCGCAGCCCAACCCGGTGACACCGCTGATCATCGGCTCGCCCGCCTTGTTGGTTGGGGACACGGGCGGCATTGTCTCTTCCGATGCTTTCTCGGATATCGACAACAGCTTCACCGGCTTTTCGTGGCGCGCGGTCCTGCGCTATGAAATCAGCGACAACGCCAATGTCTATGCCAATTATTCGCGTGGTCGCCGCCCGCAGGTGATCGAGGATAATTTCACCACGCTGGCCGACGGCAGCGCCGAGGCGGATTTTATCGTCATCCCCGATGAAACCGTCGACAGCTATGAAATCGGCGCGAAGGGCAGTTTTTTTGAAGACCGCCTGACGCTGGATGTTGCGGCTTATTATTATGACTATACCAATTTTCAAACCACGGTGACGGTGGATGCGGGGCCGGGCGTGCCGCCTGATTTTGTTTTGGTGAACGGCGGGACGGCAGATTCGATCGGTGTGGAAGCCGGTCTGCTGGCGCGGCCTGTCGAAAATCTCGATATCTTTGCGACCTATGCCTATAACCGCGGCCGTTTTGACGATTTTGACGCCGACGGCAACCCGCAAATTTTTGCTGGCAACCAGTTCCGCCTGTCGCCCGATCACAGCTTTTCGGTCGGGTTCAATTTTGAATACCCAACCGAGGTTGGCACCTTCTATATCACGCCGACCTATACCTGGAAATCGAGCGTCTTTTTCGAAGACGAAAACCAGACCGCGTTCAATGTGATTGACCCGGCCAGCGGCAGTGCCGTTTTTGGCGTGCCGTCGGTAAGCCAGGGCAGTTTTGGTCTGTTGAACATTCGCGGCGGAGTGCGCCTCTTTGATGACATGGTCGAATTGCAGGTCTATGTGGAAAACGCGCTGGATGAGGACTTTATCATCGACGGCGGCAACACCGGCGGGGCGTTCGGGATTCCGACCTTTATCGCCGGGCCGCCGATCTTTTACGGCGGCGGGATTTCGGTGAAATTCTAAAGCCAGGCCCTAACAAAAGAAAAAGCCCTGCGGCGCATGTCCGCAGGGCTTTTTTGTGCGTGCTTGTGCGCTGTTACTCGGCCGCTTCCTCGACGGACCGCATGGCGGTTTTTTCCAGCACCTGATCGACCGAGGCTTGCAGAATGCCGCGCACCTCGTTCTGCATCACGCTGACACGCTCGCTGATGGCATGGCTGGCGGTTTCCAGCTCGCCCGACCGGGTCGAGACCACCTTGGCGTCTTCGGCGATCGAGGCCACCACGTCGCTTGCCTCGGTTACTGCCGTGTTGGAGCGGGTGATCTGCTCGGATATGTCGCGGGTGGCAGCGGCCTGTTCTTCGCTGACCTGCTGCATTTCGGCAAAGGCGCTTTGCACATTGGTGCTGGCATCGGTGATCGATTCCACCGTTTCCATCACGCCGCCGACAATTTTGTGCATGCCTTCGATGGAATTGCGAATTTCATTGGTGGAATTGGCGGTTTGGTTGGCAAGCGACTTGACCTCGCTGGCGACCACGGCAAAGCCCTTGCCCGCTTCGCCCGCGCGCGCTGCCTCGATGGTGGCATTGAGGGCCAAGAGGTTGGTTTGCTCGGAAATTTCGTCGATCAACGTCACCATATCGCCAATTTTGGCGGTTGCGCCTTCCAATTGGTGCGCGCGCGAGCGCGCCTCGCCCGCGCGTTCAACCGCATGTTCAATCAGCGATGCGGCATTCTGCACCGTGTGCAGGATGTTTTCGATCGACCGCGACATTTCCTCGGCAGCGGCCTGAACCGCCACCGAGCCATCGCGCGACGTTTGGGTCAGATCATTGGCGCGCACCGTGCGGTCGCTCACATCAATGGCAACCTTGGCAAGCTCGGTTGCTGCCGCAACCCCCTGGCTGATGGCAGCGGTGACCTCTTCGAGGGTCGAGCTGACCTTTTCATCGATCTCGGTCGACAGGGCTAGCACGGTTGCGCTGATGGTGGCACTGCGTTCGATTTCGTTTCGCTGCTTTTCCTGGGCCATTTCTTCGGCGCGGCGCTGCTCGTCTTCGATGCGGCGCGACTCTGAAATGGCTTTTTGCCGTTCTTCCTCTAGGGCCTGGGCGCGCAGGCGTTCGGTTTCCTCAAGATTGAGGCGAAAAGCGTCGATCATCCGGGCAAATTCGCCAATCATACCGGCAACATTTTTATGCGGAATGTCGGTGTCGGTTTCGCCTTTGGAAATTTTCTGTGTTGCCGCTTGCAGGCCGCTCAGACGGCTGACGATATTGCGGCCAATCAGGGTGGCCAAAACCAGCAGCACAACAGCGAAAACGGCATTCTGCACAATGATGGTGTTGCGCTTGGCAATGGCGGTCTCCGCCGCCTCAATCGCCCCTTGCGACGTTTGGCCGAGAAAACGGTTTTCAAGATCCTTGTACAGGTCGATTTTTTTGGTAATGGCGTCAAACCAATAGCTACCGGTGATTCCGTCCAGATTGCCTTCAATGCCGCCTGCGTCTGCGATAGCGCGCAGCCGGTCAACCTCTTGCGCGGCGTCGCCTTCAAGCACCCGCGCCAGCGCCGACACCCAGGCGTCCTCGGCCATTTCATCAAAGATCAGTCTGAAGCCGTCCTGCGCACCGCGCAGGCCGATAAACCGCCTGAAAATCGCCGGTTGGAACTGGCCCGCGCCAAAACCGTTGGCCCCCATGGCGCGTTCAATACCGGCGCGTTCCTTCATTTCCATCAAGGCGCGAATGGCTGAAAACCGTACCGCAACATCGACATTGGTAATGTTGTCAGCCAGCGAATAGGTCGAGGCAAACAATGCACGAATATAGCTGGTATATTGCTGCGCCATTTGGCCAACGGTGATCGCGCGAGCCTGGACATTGCGGCGCGATTCGGTCAGCGCCTTCACCAGATCAACGGCACGTTCGATGGTCCGGCGAAAGTCCGCGTCGCGCGTAGCCACGCGCTGGATCAGTGGATCATTCCTGACCCGTGCGATCACCTGATCGGTGGCGCGTTTTTGTTGGGTCAGCCGTTCAGCAAACACCGTGCCGCCGCTGGACCCGATATAGCCAGCCGAGCTGCCGCGTTCTTTTTGCAGTTCGTGGATCAGGTCACCAAAAACCGGGATGATCTGTGCCACCTCGGCCGAGCGCTGAAACTCTTCGGCCTCGGTATTGGAAATCGACACTTCTTCAATGGCCAAAACCGCAACCACCAGAAGCGCAAACCCGGACAAAATATATAATTT